>NC_014393.1:3404967-3714509 GCF_000145275.1 Clostridium cellulovorans 743B | reverse complement strand
CAATTACAACTATCATTACAATTACAAAATTCTATTAACATTTGTTTTTGAAAAGAAGAAATTTTTTTGTCTAATTCTTTTTTTATGTCTTGTGAGATATTATCGATAATAAACATTATGGAACCTGAAAGAACTAGAAGTGTTAATTTAATCGATAATTCTTTTGACATGTCATTGGACTTTATTAAAGTAAGTGCAATTAATAATAACACTATATAGCCTATCCATTTATATGATTCTATACTATCAAATCGTTTTTTTAGCTTTAAAATTTCTAAAGCTTTTTCTACTATATTAGGTTTTAAATATATGTAGAAAGTTTGATTTTTAAAATCCTTATAATTCATAAGACTACTTCCTTTATAAATATTATTAAAATATTAATAGAAGCATATGTTGTTTGTCGTTGATTTATTACAGTGGCATGTTTTAAAAAAAATTTTAAATTATATGTATGATTTTTTTTAAAGAGGGCATATTAATATCGTAAGGAAGTTAACAGTTGAGCCAAGACTTATAAGGAGCTTTAAATGCTATGTGATTCCTAAAGAACACTATCTTAAAGATTAATAACCTCAGAGTATATTATCTTAAGATTTTCAATTCTTAGAATCATTCTACTTTGTTAGAAGTAGGTATAGGTCGGTCAAAGAGTATATAAGTCGTGAGGCTTATATAGTCGGCGAGAAGATTCTATAAGGTTAGGAAAAGTTTTATTGTAGTCGATGTAAAATTTATTGCAACAGGATTCCAACTTATCTTATGGGGTCGAGCTAAGATTATATAAGGTAACGAAGTGATTATATATAGCCGGGATAATTAAGTCCTTATGTGTATATATAGCGGGACTGTATATACACATAGTTCCAACTATAGTCTTTAGACTATAGCTAAGATTAAGGCTCCAAGTAAAAACAAAACTACAAGTAGATACGTCTACAAGTAGATTAATTTACAGGCAACCATAATCTATAAGTGAATTTGGGTTATATATAGTTGCGTAATTATCTTATCTAGTCGAACAAATCATTAATATGGGTAGTGAAATGCTTAATTATAGTCGAAAGATTATAATTAGGTACCAAATTATCTCTATTAGTGTTAGTGCAGATTGTTACTATCTTTACGCTGAGGTTATAGATGAGTTTATTTATATAGACTAATCTATAACCTCTTTAAATTGCTCATTTTTCTTAATATGATGTTAATAAGATTTGCTTTATATACAAAATCCATAGCTAAAAATTAAGCTTGGGTTAAGAGTATCTATATAATTTGAATATGAAAGAATCCTATCTTTTAAATTCTTTAAAGAGAGTATCAAATAGTGCTTTTATTTCTACATTCAGATTAAAGTTTGTATATAATCTATTAAAGATAATTTCAATGTCAGATTCAAAGTTATTTTCAAATTCTAAATCAGTAATATCTAGAGTAATAAGCTTTTCTTTGATTTCAGCTAGAAATTTATAGCCTAAATCAACTTTACCTGATAAATATTTTGTAGTACCTTTATGTAATAATCTCATAGTTTTATAATAGTCAGGTCTATTAGGCATATATTTTGAGGTTATGTCCTTTCTAATGATTTCTTCATTATTTATTATAAAATTGTCATCGTATTTTAATAGGACAATACTATCTACTAACTCTTTTTCTGAGATTGATTTTCGGATATCTAAGTCAGTAGAGATATTATCCTTATATACTAAGATTAATATACCCTTAGGATTTTCCGTAAAATTAGTCATTATTGGAGTATCATAGTAAATGATTAATTCATCTAATTGAGATTCGTTGATATCGCCTAAAACAATCAAATCTATATCTGAAAATTTTGTTGCAACAGAATTTGCCAAAGAACCTTTTAATATTAATGATAATTGATTCTTTTCGCAAAAGTTATATACAGATTCAAGAAAGTTCTTATGACTTGATGAGGGATATTTAATTTTAAAGTTAAACATAATCTATTCCTTTCAATAGATGAAATATATGATATAAATGTATTATATCATAACCAGAAAGGTGGTCCTCAAGGTAGCGGCTAAATATTAACTACAGAATATTCGCTAAAAATTTAAAGTCCACAGTATTAAATTCGACATAATGGTTATATTAATAGTGTAAGGAACTTAACAGTTGAGCTAAGACCTATAAAAGTTTATAAAGAGATTAATAGTCTTTTTAAAACTTTAAAATCTTCAAGATTAGTTACTCTAAAAGGTAAATACTCAAAAGGTACTTGACTGCAAGAGTAAATTTCTTTCAAAGATATTTAGGTCGATCAAAGATTATATAAGTTGAAACACTTATATAGTCGGAGATAAGATTTTATAAGGTTAGGTAGAGTTCTATATTAATAGGATTCAAACTTATCTTATAAGGTCGAGCTAAGATTGTATAAGGTGATGAGGGCGGTTATATAGGCTGGAAGGCTGTGTATAGCTGAGTAGTTATCTTATATAGTCGAGCAAAGCATTAATACAGGTAGTGAAGTGCTTAATTATTATCGATAGATATAATTGGGTATGAAGTTATCTATATTAGTGTCAGTTAAATTGTAAGTGTCTTTACGGAGAGGCTAGAGATGAGTTTACTTAGTATAGGCTTATCTATAGCCTTTTTCTAATGTTTGTTAAAAGTTTTTGCAGTTAAGTTATTTGGATTATTGGCACAATGTTTTTGTACATAATCTAAGAAAGCCTTTTAAAATGAGGGTATGCATTGAACGAAGGCTACTATATATTCGTATATTATAATTAGTTAAGCAAGTATTTCAATAAAAAAATAACGAAATAAGAATAGGTATCTTGAAGATAGAATAATTAATCTCAAGACACCTATTCTTATATTTTTTTATAGCCATATATGATAAAGATATTATCTTTTTTTTCATAAGGTATAGAATGTTTTTTCAAAAGCTCAAGAAATATATCTGTTTCATCAAATATTTTCTCTGGAAGTTTATCACTTTGATATTTCATATATCTTGGTCTAAATTTTATCCACTCTATATTAAAAAATGGTAGTAATATTTCATCATTCCAGGGTTCCAAGTTCCAAAATTCTTCATCAAAAGGATCAGGTTCATCAGTATCAGTTACTAACTTTAATTGGTATGGAGGGGGAAAAGGTAACTTAGTTAAAGCTTTCTTTAATTCGTTCCATTTTATGGTATCCATTAAAGAATACATATTTTTAATTTCTACTAAAGACATTACAGACCTCTTTAGGTTTTTAGTTTGAATCCTTTCTTTTAAATTATTCATACTAATCTACCTCACAGTATAAGTAATTGAAATTCTATCTAATCAGTAGTATTAGCATTAGTGTTATAAATTATCCTAAGGCTTTGTTTATTGAACATTATAATCTGAAAGCATAGGTTTCAGGGGGAGCTTCTTGGTGAAAGGATAATGATAAGGATGGGAAAATATGTTTTCATTGCTATCAAAACTCACCTACTCAAAGAACAAATTCTCTGTTAAGATAGGTATCAATCATTGAAACTGAAATAAAAGTGATTTCATTTATAATTCCATAGTTTTTAAATGTGGAAAATAATATGCATAATTAAACGGAGGAAGTCACAATGAAAAAGAAGATAATAGCTATAATATTAGGTCTAGCAATGGGAACAAGTCTATTTGTACCTTCTTTAGTGGAAGCACAAACTTTAGCTAACACCTATACTGTTGTAGCAGGGGATACCCTTGGTGGAATAGCTAAAACGTACAATGTAACTATTGATAGTTTAAAAAGATGGAATGGGTTAACTTCAGATATAATAAAAATAGGACAAACCTTGAAATTAAATATCGTTCACACAGTAGTAGCTGGTGATACCCTTTGGGGAATATCAAGATTATATGGAACAACTGTTGATGCAATAATGAAGCAAAATAATTTAACAACAAGCACTTTAAAAATAGGACAAGAGTTGTTAATAGAAGGGGTGATATCTACGGCTTCAGTGCAAACAACTACGCCAACTGCCCCGACTACAACTACATCGCAAAATGTTACTCATACTGTGGTTTCAGGAGATACATTATGGGGGCTATCAGTAAAGTATAAGACTACAGTGGATAGTATTATGAAGCTTAATAACTTAACTTCTACTACATTAAAAATAGGACAAGTATTAGTGATTAGTGGAACAGTACAAGCACCAGCACCAACTTCGGTAGCACCAGTAGTACAAACGGTAAATTATAAGGTTGTTTCTGGTGATAATTTATGGAATATAGCTACAAGGTATGGTACAACGATGGATACTATAATGAAGTCAAATATGCTTGTATCCAATATTTTAATGCCTAATCAAATACTAACTATTCCAGTGAACTCAACGCAAATAGTTAAACCAGTAGGAATTACAATGATGAAAGCTAAAGTAAATAGCACTTATGGTGATATATATACTTGGGAAAATGCTATGAGATTATGGACTGTTGGAACACAAGGTACGTTAAAAGATTTAGGTACTTCTAAGACCTTCAATGTAAAATATATGGGAGGATCAAACCATAGCGACGTAGAGCCATTAACCTTGACAGATACTAATGTGATGAAATCAATTTACGGATCTTGGTCTTGGAGCAACGATCATAAGAGACCTATGGTTTTATATTTCGCAAAAGGTGGAGTAAATTATCAAATGGCGGTAAGTTTAACAGCAATGCCACATGGTGTTGAAACTATTCCTAACAACGGGTTTGATGGGCATACAGATATGTACTTCTATAATTCTTTAGGCCATTCTGATCCAGTGATAGATCAAGTACACCAAGCTAATGTTTTAAAAGCTAATGGTCAATAAAGTCTAGTTGATTTACTCTTGGAATTAAATGCGTATAGAGTGGTAATAGGATAGATCAATATTAAATGGATTGCAATGGTTATAGGATATGTAGTTAATGCGGCTACTTATCCTATATTTTTATGTATTTTATGATTTCTATTGCAAAAGTACGTTTGTTTATAAAAAAATAGTGATTTAATAAATTACGAAGAAGAGCCAAACACTATGTATGGTTATATTAGGTAGTTACTCGAAATCAATAATAGTCTGGTAAATAGTAAGATATGTTGTTGATATTCTACTTTATATCACCTAGGATATACGTTGTGAATAAGGCATGCTGTTGTCATATTCATGTGATATAATGGTAAAAAAGGGGTATGATATGCAGATAAATAGATTATTTGAAATTGTATACACTCTGCTTGATAAAGATAAAGCATCTGCAAAAGAATTGTCAGAGCGTTTTGAGGTTTCGACAAGAACAATTTATCGTGATGTAGCGATACTTTCTTACTGCTGGAATCCCCATTCTTATGACTAAAGGAAAAGGTGGAGGTATTAATCTGTTACTAGATTTTATATTGATGGCGGAATGATTTCCAACATTGAAACGTTGGAAGAAGTTATAACTTAGAGGTGTGGGAAGAAGCCATGGATTTAATTTGATTATGAGGAGAATAGTATGGGTGAACAGTTTAAAAACATAACACTTGATAATCTTGATAGTGAGCATCTTTGTTGTGCTATTGCTGATAAAAAACACCAATGTGGTGTTACTACAAAAAAGTCATGGATGAAAGATCGAATTGATGAAGGACATATTTTTAGAAAACTTGATGCAAAAGGAAAGGTATTCATTGAATATGCGCCGCTTGAAACAGCATGGGTGCCTGTTAACGGTGATAATTTTTTGTACATATATTGCCTATGGGTATCTGGGTCATTCAAAGGAAAAGGGTATGCCAAAGAATTGCTTGAATACTGTATCGCAGATGCAAAGGAACAAGGAAAATCTGGTATATGTGTTTTAAGCTCAAAAAAGAAGAAGCCCTTTTTAATGGAAAAAGGGTTTATGAAAAAATATGGTTTTGTAGTAGCTGACAATATTGAAGAGTATGAGTTGTTATCCTTATCATTTGATGGTACTAAGCCGGCATTTCCTGATAGTTTAAGGCAGAGAAAGATAGAGAACAATATACTTACGATTTATTATGGAATGCAATGTCCATATATCCCAAATTGTATTGAACAAGTTAGAAACTATTGCGAGAACAATGATATTCCTCTTGAATTGATAGCAATAGATAGTTTAGAAAAAGCGAAGTCTCTACCGTGTATTTTTAATAACTGGGCAGTTTTTTATAACGGAAAATTTGAAACTGTTCATCTGCTTAATGAAGGTTATTTGAAAAAGTTACTTGGTGTTTAAGTTTATTTGACGACTTTTGCTTGTGAAATTTAGATTTACAGAAACGACAAGATAGCTTGGAAAATTGCAAAAGTGTAATTTATGTCAACACTAGTATATAATGTTAAGAGGTTAAAATGAATAAAGCATTGGAAACACAGATTAATATTGATAGATATATTGAACCTAAAACAATCGAAAACAACATAATGAAAGAAGAAATTCTTCGGGCAAGCGAAACCGGTTTAGTAAATAATTTAATAAACTCAAATTTAGCATTGGTACCAAAGTTAATAATCAATGATTACTCCAAGGGGAGTAAAGTTTTAAATGAAATAACCTCAGAACTAACAAAATGCAAAGAATTTATGCTATCAGTTGCTTTTGTGACTAGCAGTGGAATTACTCCTTTACTTGAGACTTTGAAAAATTTAGAAGCTAGAAATATTAGGGGGAGAATCTTAACCACAGATTATCTTAATTTTAGTGAGCCAAAGGCACTTAAAAAGCTGCTTGAATTCTCTAATCTTGAAATTAGACTTTATAGTAAAGAAAATTTTCATACCAAGGGTTATATTTTTAAGTATGAAGATTCTTATAAATTGATTGTAGGTAGTTCAAATCTTACCCAAAGTGCATTGACTAAAAATAAGGAGTGGAATTTAAAAATTTCTTCTTTAGAGGAAGGTTCTTTAACACAAGAGGTCATTGAGGAATTTAATACCCTTTGGAATGATGCTGAAGTACTAACTAGAAGTTGGATTGAAACATATGAGGATATTTATAGAAAGCAGTTAGAGTATAGCAGAAAAAGCACTGTGCCACGTTTATCTCAATACAAGCTTAAGCCTAATAAAATGCAGATAGCTGCAATTCAAGGTTTGAATAATCTTAGAGAAAATGGAGCTGATAAAGCATTACTAATTTCTGCGACAGGTACTGGTAAAACCTATTTATCAGCTTTTGAATTAAGAAATTATAATCCTAGACGAGCTTTATTTATTGTACATAGAGAGCAAATAGCTAAGCAAGCCTTGGATAGTTATAGAAATGTTTTTGGGGATACAAAATCCATGGGTATTTTATCTGGAAACAGAAAAGAAATAGATAGAGATTTTATATTCTGTACAGTTCAAACCCTCTCTAAAGTTCAAGTGCTCGAAAGCTTTGATAAAGAAGAGTTTGATTACATAATAATCGATGAAGTTCATAAAGCTGGTGCAGTAAGTTATCAACATATAGTTGATTATTTCAACCCAAAGTTTTTGCTAGGTATGACAGCTACCCCTGAAAGAAGTGATGATTTTGATATCTTTAAAATGTTTAATTATAACATTGCTTATGAAATAAGACTTCAACAAGCACTAGAAGAAGATTTGCTTTGCCCATTTCATTACTTTGGAGTATCTGATGTAATTGTAGATGGTAAGGAGTTGAATGAAAGTTCAGAGTTCAGATATTTAGTAGCAGAGGAAAGAGTTAATCATATTATTGATAAAATTAATTTTTATGGTTACTGTGGAGAAAGTGTAAAAGGGTTGGTATTTTGCAGTAATAAAAAGGAAGCCATAGAGCTTTCGAAGATTTTTAATACTAGAGGATATAATACCGTTGCCTTAACAGGAGATGATTCACAAGAAAAAAGAGATGAAGCAATTGAAAGATTAGAACAAGCTGAAGTTGAAAACTCATTAGATTATATCTTTACAGTAGATATCTTTAATGAAGGGGTTGACATACCAACTGTAAATCAAGTTGTGATGCTTAGACCAACAAAATCAGCTATTATCTTTGTACAGCAATTAGGGAGAGGGCTAAGAAAAAACAAAGCAAAAGAATACGTTGTAATAATAGATTTCGTAGGAAATTATAATAGTAATTTCTTAATACCGATAGCTTTATCTGGTGATAGAACCTTTAATAAAGACAATATTAGAAAATATGTTCTTGAAGGAAGTAGAGTAATTCCAGGATGTTCTACGATAAATTTTGACGAAATTTCTAAACGGAGAATTTTCGAATCAATTGATAAAGCTAATTTTAATGATATAAAACTAATTAAAGAAAGCTATTTAGCACTAAAACAGAAGATTGGAAGAATTCCATCCTTAATGGACTTTGATAGTTACGAAGCTATAGATCCAATAAGAATTTTTGATAATGGTAGCTTAGGCTCTTATTATAAATTCTTAAAGAAATATGAAAAAGAGTACACAATAGAATTAAATGAATCTCAAGAATTATTTATTGAATTCATATCGAAAAAATTGGCATCAGGTAAAAGAATACATGAACTATTATTACTTGAAGGTGCAATAAATGGACAAAATAACTTACTTCAATGGTTGAAGGTAGAATTAAAAGATAGATATGATATCGATTTTAAAAATACTACTGAGGTAAATGTAGTAAATGTTCTTACGAATGAGTTTACAACAGGAGTTGGAAGGAAAACTTATCAAGAATGTATCTTTATTGAGAAGGCTTCTTATGATTATGAAGTTTCCAAAACATTTAAAGAACATCTGAATAATTATCAGTTTAAAGCCTTAATCGAAGAATTGCTAGAGTTTGGCATAGAAAGGTATAATAGCTACTATAGCAATAGATATATGAATACTAGCTTTCAACTATATCAAAAATATACATATGATGATGTATGTAGATTATTAGAGTGGGAAAAGGGTGAAGTTGCTTTTAATATAGGTGGATATAAATTTGATAAGATTACAAAAACTTATCCTGTATTTATAAATTATGAAAAATCAGAGGATATTTCAGACACTATAAAATATGAAGATAGATTTTTATCACCTTCACAAATAATAGCAATATCCAAGTCAGGAAGAACAGTAGATTCAGAGGATATTAAAACAGCTTATAATGCTGAAAAAGAAGGGGTAGAAATGAGTCTGTTCGTAAGAAAAAATAAAGATGATAAAACTTCAAAGGAATTTTATTTCCTAGGAAAAATCAAAGTAAGTGGGACTCCAATGCAATTCATCATGGAAAATACTAACAAAACAGCAGTGGAAATTACCTATCAATTAGTAACACCTGTAAGAGATGATATATACGAATACATAACATCATAAAAGCAAAAGTGATAGTTAACCATTTTATAATGAAAACTATCACTTTTTATTACATATTTTTTACAGCATTAGCGACTAAAATATCGGCAGGAACCCAAAGTTGATTGTCTAATTCATCTAAAGTAATCCATTTAGCATCATTGTGGGCATTTAAGTTTAGTTCCCCACCACAAATTTCACAAATATAACAATGCATAGTAAGATGAAAGTTAGGGTAGTCATAGTCAATGGTAGTCAAAAATTTAGAGAGCGTAATATCTAGTTCTAACTCTTCTTTTATTTCGCGAATAAGAGCGACTTCTTGAGATTCACCACTTTCTATTTTTCCACCAGGGAATTCCCACATGTCAGCAAAGTCACCGTAGGCCCTACGAGTTATAAATATTTTATCTTGTTGTTTAATTATTGCTGCTACTACTTCAATTATTTTCACTTGTTCCTCCTTAAATTGAGCTCTTAGTTATGTATTTAATAAGTAAATTATATCATAAAATACAGTAGACTCATTGCAAGAAAAATAAAAAGGTCATGTAGTTGTGGGATTATTCTATAAATATAGCTTCTGAAATTGTCTATCTTTAAAAATACCAAACTCTAATTTGTCAAAGTGTTGAAATTGGTTAATTTTGCCAAAGTCGGCACCGATTTCTTCTCTGCTGTGGGCATCCGAGCCAAGAGTTACATTTTTTCCGCCTAAGTTCAAATACATATCTATAATATCAAAATTAGGTAAGGTAAAATTATATCCTTTTCTTAATCCAGAAGTATTTATTTCTAAAACTATATTGTTTCTTACTAAGAATTTTAGTATATCTTCTATTAAGTGATTATCAACAGAAACTTGTCCATAATATCTCCTTGGAAAGTCAAAGTGAGCTAGTACATCAAAGTTACCCAGTTCAGCAATCACTGTTAAATCTTTAAAATACTTTTCTAGAATTTTTTCAGGTGAGTATTTTGATAGCAATTCTTTTTCACCATAGAAATTATCACCTAACCAATGTAAAGAAGCCATAATCATGTCGTAATCACGATTTAATTCTTTTTCAAATTCTGATTTATATAAATGCGGTTCGCTGAATTCAATGCCTTTAAGTATCTGAATTTCTGATGAAAATTTGTCTTTTAATCTCTCGATTTCATTACTATATTTCTCAAAATCATAAAATTGATAGCCGTAATCCTTAGGATTATGATCTATATGTTCAGTAAAGCAAATATGTTTAAGTCCTTTGGCTATTGCAGAAGATACGATATCTTCTAAGTTATCTTTTGCATCGACAGAAAATGTTGAATGAACGTGAGTATCAAAGTTAAAATTCATTGTTACCTCCAAAATCGAAAAGTTTTATAGATTAGAGTAAAAATAGTAACAGTAAATTAGTTCAACTATTCAATCGTAGATATGAATATATTGGATTAACTATTTCGTATATCAACTAGAACATCACAAGCTATTTGAATAGTACCACCTAAACCTAAAAGCCATTCTTTCATGTCTTTATTATTTGCAAGCTTAGGACTCGTACGGAGGAGTAGAGCTTTAGATAATGTAGTATTAAATCTAAAGTTATAGTTATCTAGGATCTATTGAGTAGCCTTAGTTTTGCAAGTTATATTCTTAGTTTCAATCCAATAAATTGACTGGCAAATCAAGAATAACCAATCAATTGAGTGAATGTCCTCAGAAGGCTCTACAGCATATTTTCTAATAGTTTTAATTAGGTTATCAATTTGACTAAGGAAAATTTCATCATTAGGATAGGAAAATTGTTTTCTTATATCCTCACCAAATACGAGAAATCCATTATCAATTAATCCTTTTAAAGAGAAACCTGAAAGCTGATATTTATCATCTAACTTCTCACCACTTCCGCCCCAGCAAATAGTATTACCTTTAAAGGTGTTTTTAAGGTTGATAAATGAAATAAATTCGCCTTCTAACATGCTAAAGTATGGACTGCTAGATTTTTTGATTCTATGCCGGTAATCTTTTAGTGAGTAAAAATCATCTTCATTAATCTGATTAGAAACAACAGCAAAAAAATCTAAATCGCTATAACCAACGTGAAGGTCATCATATATAGCAGAACCATAGACATATAGGGATTTTAAGTTTTTATTAAATATATTGTTTATATCTTTTGAAAATGTTTCAAGAGTATCAAGTATTTTAGGATTCATTAAGTTATCTCCTTAAAAAGGTTCATTGACATATAGTATCATATATGAAGTCAGTTATAAGCTGTTTTATAAGCTAAAGTAATATTTCTTCCAAAGTTAACTTTTTTATAGGTTTTGGTTCTTCATCCGGGTAACCTAGAGTCAATAAGCTTACAAAGCTTATATTTTTATCCCAATTAAATATTTGACTAATCTTTTCTGGATTAGCTAGTTTTACCCAACAAGTGCCAAGACCAAGTTCTACAGCTCTTAAAGCAATATGTTCAATTGACATTGCTACATTAAAGGATACTTCTGCTGATAAGGCTTCAGATTCTACATTTTTTAGACTAGTGCTCCTATTGATAATTAGTTCAAAAAAATCTTTTTTTATCATATCTAAGCTATGTAGTTCCCCGCAACCGTTGATAGAACCAGTAACATAGTCAGGGATGTTAGCACAACAGACAAGAACTACAGGAGCTTCTTTTATATGTTTTTGATTAAAGGAAACTTGAGATAATAGTTCTTTTGTTTTTTCATCTTTAACTATTTTAAAACGCCAAGGCTGTGAGTTGCAGGCAGAAGGTGCAAGCCTAGCACAATCAAGTAAATCATAGATTAATTCATCAGCTACATCCTCTTTTTTATATTTTCTTATACTTCTTCTCATTATTATAGCATCTTTTACACTCATTACAAATCCTCCTTATATTTACATAACAGACTGGTTGGTTTACAAAAAATAATTTTATGAAACTTCATAGCTGACGGAAGAATTATTTACGTAAGGTTGCTATGAAGTGATTTTCTATATATAAGTTTCAATAATGAAGGTACATTTTAAGTTTTATGCTATAGCACAAAGTTTGATAAGATGTGAAGCAACTTTATTGCAACTTATATATAATGAAGCTTATGATAAAAACTTTCTTTTTATTTGTTGAAAATTATTATATAAATCAAAAAGTTAAAATAGTGATTAGTTGAAAATTTATATGCAATCAGCATTAAATCACAATTGAACAAGGTTGATATTAGTTGAGAAAAGTTTTGATTTAACCTCAGCGAGTTATACTAGTGACAGTAAATCTTTAAGCATACAGTCAAAGGCACTTTCATCTTTACTTATCTTATAATAAAGTACATGTCCTTCGTAAATAGCGAAAGCTCTTCTTGAAACTTCTTTTGCTTGTTCTTCAGTTAATCCAGATAATTGTAGAGATTTAGAAAAGATACTCATCAGTCTTATAATGCCACCAGCATATGTCTTTGAAAGATCATCATCCACAAAAGAGATATCTAGACCTAAAACTGCTAAGGGACATCCAAAATAAGTTCCTTCTGCTACAGAAGTTTTTATATCAAATATCATTTTTTTGATAAATACATCCCAAGGATTCTCTGATAGAGGTTCTAACCATTGGTCTAGTGTAGTTTTGCCATAGTACCTTGCAACTTCAAATCCAAGGTCTTTTTTGCTAGAAAAATGAAAATAAAATGATCCCTTTGACATATCGGCTTCACTTAATATATCGTTTATTCCTGTACTAGAGTAGCCTTTTCTTAAAAATAGTCTAGCTGCAGTTTCAATTAAGCACTGTTTTGCTTGTTCACCTTTTGTTCCCTTCATTATACATATTCCTTCCATATAAGCTATTTGTTTTATAATAAACTAGTCGGTATATTTTGTCAATGGGGTTTATTTTGTTCCATAATTAATATTAAAAAGGTTATACACAATTTCATTAATGAGGCAATATAATTTTTAGGGATTTTATGAATTTAAGTTTTCTAAAACTAAAATGGATAAGCTAATTATATAAATATAAATTTTAATATTAGTGTATTAGGAGATAGAATTTATATTTAGGTGAAAAGGATTACTAAATAATTTGGAAAGGATTACACCTTTGGGTTTTTAAGGATGCATTTCTTGTGCAGAATTCTTATTTTTACGGTTTTTTAGGGCGAAATAAGTTAAGAATGTAGGGTGTTTTATTTACATTACTGTATGCTATACTAATAGCTAGTGTGACCATAGTAGTTGGAGGAAGATGAGATGAGTAAACAAAAAATTGGTATACCATTAAAAGGCTTAGCTGACTTTGCAAGAAAAGTGTCAGCAGAAGGCGCTGTGTTATTAAAAAATGATGATCAAGTGCTTCCAATTAGGAACGGAGAATGTGTTTCTGTTTTTGGAAGAATTCAAAAGAATTATTATAGAAGTGGAACAGGTTCTGGTGGCTGTGTAAACGTTGAATATACAACAAATCTTTTAGATAGTCTTAGAAGTAAGAAAAACATAATAGTAAATGAAGATTTAGCAGATACATATGAAAATTGGATTAAGGAAAATCCATTTGACGATGGTGGTCGTGGTTGGGCAACTGAACCATGGCATCAAAAGGAAATGCCATTAACAGATGAAGTAGTATCAGCTGCTAGAAAAAAATCCAATAAAGCATTAGTAGTTATTGGACGTACAGCTGGAGAAGATAAGGATAATGCTGATGCGGAAGGTAGTTATCAATTAACAATTGAAGAAAAAGAAATGCTTAAGATGGTAACTAAATACTTTGAAAATGTATCTGTTGTGTTAAATGTATCTAATATAATTGATATGAGTTGGATGCAAGATGAAAGTCATGTACATCCTATTAAGAGTGCCATTTATACATGGCAAGGTGGTATGGAAGGTGGTAATGGTGCTGCTGATGTATTAGTAGGAGATGTTGTTCCAAGCGGTAAGTTGACAGACACTATAGCTTATTCTATTGATGATTATCCATCAACAATTAATTATGGTGATGAGGTTAGAAACTTTTATCAAGAAGATATATATGTAGGGTACCGTTATTTTGAAACGTTTTGTCCAGAAAAAGTTCAATATGAATTCGGACATGGAATATCTTATACAAGATTTGAAGTAGGACCTAAGGAAGCAAAAATCCTTACAAAAGATGGTCAAAAGTACTTTGAAATAGAAGTTACAGTTAAGAATGTTGGAAAAGAATATTCAGGGAAAGAAGTTGTTCAAGTTTATTACGAGGCACCACAAGGAAAGCTTGGTAAGCCAGTAAAAGTACTAGCAGCTTTTGATAAGACTGGGATTTTAGAACCGGGAGAAACTGAAACTCTTACATTAACTTTTCCAGTTAACAATATGGCATCTTATGATGATGCTGGTGAAACAGGTTATCCTTCTTGTTATGTATTAGAAAGTGGAGAATATAAGTTTTATGTTGGAACTAGCGTAAGAAAAGTTGAACAGGTTGTAGTTGAAGGAAAAGATAGTTATTTACTAGAAGAGCTTCAAGTAGTTGAACAATTAGAAGAAGTTTTAGCTCCAATTGAAGATTTCAGAAGAATGAAACCAGGTGTTAAAAAAGCTGACGGAGCGTATGAAATAGCTTATGTTGATGCACCTAAGAGAAAAATCTCTCTAGCAGAACGTATAGAAAAGAATCTTCCAGAAACTTTTGAACAAACTGGAGATCAAGGTTATAAGCTAAGAGATGTATATGACAAAAAAGTTTCTATGGAAACTTTTATCGCACAATTATCAGATGAAGAACTTGCAACCATTGTTAGAGGAGAGGGAATGAGCAGTCCTTGGGTTACTGCAGGAACAGCTTCAGCTTTTGGTGGAGTAAGTGATGGATTATTTGGTTATGGAATTCCTATTGGCTGTACAGCAGATGGTCCTTCGGGAATTCGTATGGAAACTGGAAAGGCAACACAATTGCCAATTGGAACATTACTTTCTGCATCCTGGGATGTAAGATTAATAGAAGAGCTTTATGTAATGGAAGGTAAAGAGTTATTAAGCAATGAGATTGATGCACTTTTAGGACCAGGAATGAATATTAGACGTAGTCCATTAAATGGTCGTAACTTTGAGTATTTTTCTGAGGATCCACTTGTTACAGGTGTTTTTGCAGCAGCACAAGTTCGTGGTATCATGAAGGGCGGTTCAAACGGAACCTTAAAGCACTATGCTTGCAATAACCAAGAAAAAGCTCGTTCTTCAGTAGATGCAATTGTGTCTGAGCGTGCTCTTAGAGAAATCTACTTAAGAGGCTTTGAAATAGCTGTTAAAGAAGGAAATGCTAATTCTATTATGTCAGCTTATAATCCGATCAATGGACATTGGTCAGCTTCTAACTATGATTTAAATACTACTGTTCTCCGTAAAGAATGGGGTTTTAAAGGAATAGTTATGACTGATTGGTGGGCAAAAATGAATGATGTAGTAGAGGCAGGGCCTGAAAACCTTACAGATACTAGATCAATGGTTAGAGCTCAAAATGACTTATATATGGTAGTAAGCAATTATGGTGCAGAAACTAATGTTGCCTCTGATAATCTTGAAGAATCATTAGGAAATGGTTCTTTAACTCGTGGAGAATTACAACGCTGTGCAATGAATATTTGTAGTTTCTTAATGGAATCACCTGCTTTCTTCAGAAAGCAAGAACATAGTGAAGTTGCAGAGAAATTCGAAGCAGATAGAAGTATTACTCCAGAAGGTGTACAGGAATTAACTGAGGATGGATTGATCAGTACAGATCCAGAAACTACTACTTATGTGAAGGTAAATAAAGCAGGGGTATACCGTATATTTGTATATGTTATGTCCCCAGAAAGTAGTTTAGCACAAACAACTTGCAATATACTGTTAAATGGTAATATAGCAGCAATCCTTCAAACCAATGGTACAGAGGGAAGATGGGTTAAACGTAAGCTTGTAAAGGTTGAACTTGAAGAAGGCTTCTATCAATTAAAAGTTGACTTTGTAAAACCAGGTATGAGAATCACTTGTGTAGAATTAAAAGAAGTTTAGATTTATTAAGATATTAATGTATGAGAATTAAATAAATATTAAGAGGGTTATATCAAAAGAAGCTTATATTTTTGATATAACCCTTTTCAACTTTGTTATAATTCGGTTTTATAGGTGTTTTTGTAGTATATGTAATATATACTTATTACTCTTTCGCTATTGTAGTAAGCGAATTTATATCTATTATTTTGTAACCTTTAGTTGTTTTCTCTAGTAAACCTAATTTGCAAAAGTCAGCAAGAACGTATAGTAAATGCCGATAGCTTGTTCCTAAATATTCACATACCTCTGAATGTTTTTCAACATACAATCCATTGTTATTTGTTAATAAAATAAAGGAAGCTAGTCTGTTTTTTAAAGGATAGGACTGATTTTGTGTATACTTTGATGTATTATTAAGGGCCTTCTTACTAAGAAACAAGCAAAGATATCTTAAGAAAATAGGATCATTTAAAATTAACTCCTTACAATTTGATGTATCAAAACAAAAGCATATACATTTAGACAAAGCTTGTATTCCGTTAGTATTAGCTTGAGCTCCTATTAATTCCATTTCACCAATAAAACAAGGCGCTTTTAAAAAGTCGATGATAGAAATTTTACCATTTTTGTGAGTTAGAGAAAGTTTTGCAGCTCCGCTTATCATATAAAAAAACTTAGATGACAGGTCACCCTCTTTGTAAATGAAATCACCATCATTGAATTCTACTAAACTTAAAAATGAAATGATGTTGCAAGAAAAGTATTGTTGAATAGGGTATTTCTTTAGATATAAAGATAACAACTCTGCATTTTTATGTATCATCTTTTATACTCCAATTTAAAATTATTGTGAGATTTCTCATATTTATTGTATCAAATTTGTTGATATACTTCAATTAATTTCAAGAAAAGTATATAAGAAGTAGGAGGAGTAATAAATGAATCAAAAAATATATTGGAACAACGTTGCTGCTAAAAAAGAGTTTACAACGCCATTTCATTTTAAAGTCTTTGAAAAGTTTGTTGAAAAGGATGCTTTGATCTTAGATGTAGGCTGTGGTTATGGACGCACTCTACAACAACTACATCAATGTGGTTACCGCAATTTGATTGGAATTGATTTCTCAGAGAAGATGATTGAACGTGGAAGAAATCAATATCCTCATTTAGATTTGAGGATAAAAAGTAAAAAAGCAATAGAATTTGATGACAACAGTTTAGATGCTGTCATATTGTTTGCAGTTCTTACATGTATTATTGATAATGAAGATCAATTGGATTTATTAAGAGAAATAAAGCGTGTTTTAAAGCCAAATGGGGTTATTTATATAAATGATTTTTTACTAAATTCAGATGAACGTAACTTAAGAAGATATGAAGATTTTAAAGATAAGTATCATAAATATGGAGTATTTGAGCTACCAGAAGGTGTTATTGTTAGACATCATAATATTGAATGGATTAAAGAAATAGTTTTTAATTTTCATAATATTATTCTAGAACAGGTTGTATACACGACAATGAATGGAAATCAATCAAATGGATTTTACTTTTTAGGATGCAAATAGGTGAATAATTAACATTATTTTTAATTGTAATATGGTAAGTTAGTCAAATCATGTTCTAATAGTTTAAATTTATTTTATATTAATATTTACAAGATTAATACAAAACTATATATAGTAATAAAAATACCGAGTATAGTATGTTTATACTCGGTTAAAACTTATTTCTTAGAATCAACGTTAAAAATTGAAGTTCAAGATTTATAATTGATCTATGTACAAAAATTTAGTCTATATAAGTTACTGGTCCCACATAAGTAGCTCTGAACAATGGGTGCGATGTAAGACATACAACTGTAGTCCTTGACAAGGTCCCATAGTAATGATGACCATTTTCTACACCTGTAACATCAATTGTTTCAGGAATTAAACTATAAAAAGAAGTATATTCTTTTACAACAGTTATTGTAGAAGATAAAGCTTCAGTGGCTGAACTTGTTCCTGAGCTTGTAGTTGTTGGTAGAAGCTCTGTTGCTAATGTTGGAACACTGGATAAGGCAATTATAGTTAAAAAAGTACATAAAGATTTAATTGTTTTTTTCAAGTTTTCACCTCCTATTAAATAGATATTAGTTTAGTTATGTAAGAGTCTCTTTTGAACTTTCAATTCTTGGGGAATTTCTTAGGTGAAAGTAGTTTTCAAAAGGAAACTTTTACAATTACAAAACCGTGTACCCTCAATTGTTTAGATAATTTAACTAAATCCTTAAGTTGCAGTTAATATTAGTGACTTGATTTTTAATTAGTAAATCTAGAGTTTAGTTGAGAGATTCATGGTAATAGTCCTTATATACAATATTTACCATCATTAACAAATATATTACCATTGTTTATTTACATATGTCAACTGCTAAAATTTAGGATAACAACTAATATAAATCGATTTATATATTTGAGATGGAGCTAAAAGGTCTCTTCAATAAATTAAAGACATGATGGAGAATAGCTATATTTTAAAGGATATAAATGTAGTATAATAGGATTTTAATCTATGTATATAAGTTTCCATAAGGAATATTCATAAGTTATACTAATTTTTCAATATTCCTATAGAATTTTGGTGAAGTTTTAATTTATATAAATTAACCCGTTGTGCTAGTTAAATACGCTGGCAATACTTACAAATAGAAAAACTCCAGCATATTTGCTAACCTATCATTAAAAAACACCACTAATCTAATGATAGGAGGCTAACCTATATGCCAGAGTTTAATAAAGATTCTACCATAACAATAAATGACTTAAAAGATTTTATTGTTGTCACTTATGTTATAATTGATGACTTTTACCAAAAAGTAACTCCAACATTTATTAAAAATCGTCGTAACATCGCTAAATCAGTAATGACTGATAGCGAAATAATTACGATTTCTTTAGTAGGTGAACTCTTAACCATTGACTCTGAAAAAGCATGGTTTGGATTTTGCTCTAAAAACCTACGAGACTTATTTCCCAACTTTTGTAGTAGGCCGAGGTTTCATAGAGTTAGAAAGTCATTATTTCGAGTCATTGATGAAATTCGTAAAGAGTTAACGAAATTTCTTAACTATCAATATGACCGAATGAGAATTGCAGATAGTATGCCAATTCCTGTGTGTAAGTTTGGGAGAGCTCATTTCCATAAAGCTTTTAAGCCGGAGGCTGCCTACGGGCGATGCGCTTCGAAAAAAGAAACATATTATGGATTCAAATTACATGCTTTAGTAGCCCTCGATGGCTATATCACAGATTTTACTGTAACAGCAGCAAATATTGATGACAGAGATGTCGTCTGGGAACTCACAGCTAATTCAGAGATTGATATACTAATAGGTGATAAAGGATATATAGGTCAAAAAGTTGCTTCGCAATTAAAAGAAACAAGGTACATTCGTCTTTTAACAATAAATCGTAACAATAGTAAAACTAAACTTTTAAAACCTTTTAGGCAGTTGATATTCAAGGCTCGTCGTAGAGTAGAAACTACTTTTTCTCAGCTCTCCGAGCAATTAAATATGCAGAGGGTTCTTACAAAATCAACTTGGGGATTTGCCACAAGAATATCAAATAAAATATTAGCTCATAATCTTTGCTATTTTATAAATAAATTTTTTAATATAGGTATAGAAATATCAAAGATTAAAGAATTAGTATTCGGATAATAATTTCCAAAAACAGTATATGAGACAATAGGATAGGACTGCCTAAAATCATGGTATAAATATCCTTTTAATGAAAACTTATCTGCTAGCACAACAGGTTAAATTAGCAAGGTGGTTATTATCAGTGTTTATATTTCAAATCATAACGTTTTTTTTACAGCTAGGTTTTTTACTGTTGTGCTCTGGAATGTTTATATTCTTTCCTATAGAAATAATTACTCATAAGTACAAGGAAAAAGTCAACTTTAAAACTCATATTAATTATGGGGGTGTTCGTTATAATATAACAGGTAGAAGTGAAAGGTACCTAAAGATAGAGAAAATAATTATAAAAGCTATAGGTGTTGCTATAGCAATATTGATAACAATGTATATGACAGTGCCGTATCTATTAGATGTCCCCAAATTAATAACTGGAAATTTTAACTACGTAACAGGTCAGGTTACTAAGGTTTCGACTAAAAAGAAAGATTTTAATGAATATGTATATATCGGTGGTAAGGAAGTTAGATTTTTCTTTAGTGCAAATGTTGAGAAAAATAGTAGATACAAAATTGGATATCTTCCTAATACTTCTAGAGCAATTTATGGCGAGAAATTAGATAATTATACTTCAAAGGTAGAAGATAAGATTGGATTCCCTATTAAGAAAATTTTGTTTTTTATTGGCTTTTTTGTGGCACTTGGAATTATAGCATTTGTAGCTCATTATATAGTATTTAAGTTGCTGATTTTATCTAGTGCAATTTTTTATCCTTTTAACATATATCTTTATATCAAGAGTGGATTAGCCTATGGAGATTGGTTTTCTAAAAATAATGAACCATTGGGTAACATTATACTCTTTGGAGTTGTATTAATGATATTTTGGGGGCTCTATTTTGTAGAGAAACGTAAAGATCAAGATAATGAAGCTCCTTTGACATTAGTTTTTATTCAAGTGATAGCTATTTTACAAATAGTGTTGGTACTTAGTGAAGGGTTACATTTGTTTTAAGTAATTAATGTACAGTAACAGTTATATATAAGGAGTTTATATCGATATAGAAGGTGGAGAAAAGGCGTTAGATGATTTTTAAATAAAACTGAAAAAAATCCGCCACTCTTGTGTAAGATTGAAAATATTTTCTAATGCATGATAGAGAAATATTTGTTCCTGTGGATGAGATAGAATAAGAGAAGATAGTGGATTAAATGAAGTGGCGATACAGGTTTTGGATTTACTAGCTTTAATGCTTCTTCTTTAGAAAACCAATTTACTTCAAGGCTTTCATTGCTGGTAGTTAGGGCTCCGGATATATATCTGCAAAGGAAATCTATATTGACTATTGTTGGTATTTCATCAACGCAATTATAGCCCTTTTTCTTTTTTGTATTTGAGTAGATTCCAATAATGTTTTTTATTTCAACATCTATACCAGCTTCTTCTTTTATTTCTCTGATTAAGCCTTGTGGAATTGTCTCACCTGGTTCAACAATCCCACCGGGAAATTCCCAACCCTTTCGTGGATTTTTTACAAGTAGAATTTCATCTTGATCATTTACGATTAATCCGCCTGCAGCGACTATATGTGTTGGTAAATTCATCATCTTTCTCCTTTAGTTATCTTAAAATATACTGTGAACACCATTCTATATTTATTAAGGTCTATTCCTTTAACAGTTTTCTAAAAAAATGTAGCAGATTCTTCATACCCAAGGGCAGAATAAAAATTTGCCATCTTTCTTTTAAAGTTATTTTACTTCATCGTTTATTCCTAGATACAAGATGTCTAAAGCTTCATCTTCGCTATTTTCAAATATTGCATAATCTTCTGGTTTTACATGATAGTACTCATTCTTCGCTATGGAATATTCATTGGCGCCGATTCGCATAGTACCTTTGCCATTTAGGACATATACGCTAAACTCTATAGGGTATTGTTTTAAAACTTCATTTTTCTTTATAGTAAAAAATGCATGAAGAATTCCGTGTCCAAAGTCTGAAAATAAAGCAACTGCATTTACATTATGTAACTTTACACAGTTTTCGTCTTTAACAATGATTTTTGTAGGGTAGTCTTTATTGAAAAATTCATTAGATTTATGTAATCTGTCGATGAAATCTATGGTTTCATCTGAAAGTTTGTCACCCATGGTAATAAACTTATCTTGTTTTTTATATTTTAAATCAATTAGTGAACACATTACTCCACCTGTATTTGGTTCACCGGAAAAGGCTGTTAGTGGAGATAGTTCATTGTTATATAATTTTTTTAGAGTATCGGTTGTTAAAGTAAAAGTCTCTTCAGGAGCAATTTTTTCTTCATTATAAACATTGACTTTTCCGTCAAGGACATCTAATTGCCATATATTGTTTTCAGTTAAATCTGTAAGTTCAAATTGTAACTTAATAAAGAAATCTTTATCTATTTTTTTGCTGAAGGCATTGGAAAAGTCTTCGAAAATCTTTTTTATATCCATATGTATTCTCCTTAAAAGTTTATTTGGTGTAGTTGCATCATTTATTGGTTGTAGAAAATTATGTATGTATTATAACATAATAACCAATTGAAGTGTATTGTTGAAACCGTCTTTTAGTACGAACTTTGTAATATCTCCACTGAAAATAAGTTGAATTCCTGATGAAATAAGATAATCCTTTGAAACTTACAACTATAAATACATAGGAAAGAGTATCTTTAGTTAAAGATAATAGGGTAAACTGATTTTTAGTTATAATAGATGTTGTTAGAAATGAAAAATGAGTAGGCTTCCGCGTTAGTAGGTGAATTTAGAGAAGAAAAGTGGTTGCTATGATGTTTATATTAATCTTGTACGAAATGAACTTGAAGTGTAAAATCTTATTATACACTTCCTATAATTACCAAGATGAAAAGTTTATTGATAAAAGGTGGAATGATAATGATTTTAAGAAAAGAACGTATAATTGGTGGCATATGGGGATTGCTTGTAGGAGATGCAGTAGGAGTACCTTATGAATTTAACAATGCAGAGATTCTTAGAGAATTGCTTTATATAGATATAGAACCTCCAAGAGGCTTTGCAAAAACATATGAAAATGTAGAGACAGGAACTTGGTCAGATGATGGAGCACAGGCATTATGTCTATTAGATTCTTTATTATCAAAGGGAAAAATGGATATAAACGATTTTGCAGAAAGACTTCTTAATTGGTATGAAAAAGGGTTATGGGCAGTTGATAATAGAGTATTTGATATAGGTATACAAACAGCAGAAGCCCTAAGAGCATATAAAAGGGGCGTATCACCCTTAAATTCTGGTATGATAAGACCTAATGGCAAAGGAAACGGAGCCTTGATGAGAGTACTTCCATTAGCAATATGGCATAAGGGAACAGATGAGCAATTAGTGGAGGATGCACATTTACAAACTCTTGTTACCCATGGGAATAGATGCAATGGAGTATGTTGTGCCTTGTATTGCTTGTGGGCTAGGAGGATACTAAATGGACTAGAAATTGAAGAAGCCTATATTGATGCAGTCGATGTATTAAGAAGTATTTATGAAGAGGGTTCAGAATTTAGAAATGAACTAGAGTATGTAATAAAACCAGATGAAGAGCCAATTGGTAAGGGGAGTGGCTATGTAGTAGATTCCTTAAAAAGCGTAAGAATGGTATTGAAAAGTAAAACCTATGAAGAGGTAATAATAAATGCCATTTTGCTTGGAGATGACACTGATACTACTGCTTGTATAGCTGGAGGACTTGCTGGACTGAGCTATGGAATAAAAGCTATTCCAGAAAGATGGTTGAACCATATGCGAGGCAAAGAACTTGTAGATCCATTAATCAAAAGGCTTCTAGAGAGTGAAATATAAGGTTATAATGAGCTTTCTTTGCACGCATAATTATCAATTTTCTCATTGGTCCATCGATAGTACTTACTGTACATAATGCTACTGTTTATTTATTTTCTTTAAAAACAATCAACCATTGTATAACATTATAATTCATATTACTTATTATAAATAAATTTGAACCTTATAAAATTACGGGATATAATTATAATAGATGAAATCAATACAGGGGGTATAATATGACTGAAAAAGTATATGAGGTGAAGGTGGGACAAAACTTCATTGCAGAGATAGATGTGCCAGGTTCAAAATCCGTTGCTAATAGGGCATTAATTATAGCAGCATTAGCAGAGGGGACTACAGTTCTTAAAAATATGCTTTTTTCTGATGATACTCGATATATGATGGAGGCCATTAGAAAGCTTGGCAATACAGTAGAAGTAGATGAGCAGAAAAGAACAGTTATAGTTAAAAGTGCTGCTGAAAAGGTGTTTCCTGAAACAGAATTATTTATAGGAAATGCAGGAACAGCCATGCGATTTTTGCCTACATACATATCAGCAGGGAAGGGAAAGGTAAGTCTTACTGGCATAGAAAGAATGAAAGAAAGGCCTATTAAAGATTTAGTGGATGGACTTAGAGAATTAGGTGTAGAGGTTACATATAAGGAAAAGGACGGATTTCCTCCCTTTGAAATAGATTCCAATGGACTGCCAGGTGGGGAGATTTCTATTCGAGGAGATAAGAGTTCACAGTATCTTACTTCAATCCTTCTTTCAGCACCTTATGCAAAAGAAGATGTTACTGTTAAAATACAAGGGAAACTTGTATCTATACCTTATGTAGATATAACAATTAGGATGATGAAGGATTTTGGGGTCGAGGTAGAAAATAGGGATTATAAAGAGTTTTTTATAAAGTCAGGTCAGAAATACAAGAGTAGAGAGTATATAGTAGAAGGAGATTGCTCTTCTGCATCATATTTCTTTGGAATTGCAGCTATTACTAATAGCGAAATTAAAGTAAATAACGTTTGTAAAAATACTATGCAAGGTGATATAAAACTCCTAGATGTATTGGAAAAGATGGGTGTCTCAGTAAGTTATGGAGAGAATCATGTGTTAGTGAAAGGTAGTGGAAAGTTACGTGGAATAACAGTAGATATGCATCATATGTCTGATGTGGCACAAACCCTTTCAGTAGTAGCACTTTTTGCTGATGGAGTTACTAAGATAGAAAATGTGTATAATATGAGAATAAAGGAAACGGATAGAATAAAGGCAGTATATAATGAGTTAATGAAGCTTGGAGCTAAGGTAACGGAGCTTGAAGATGGTCTGATAATTGAGCCCGCAGTTAAATATAACGAAAACGTAGAAATAGATACATATGACGATCATAGAATGGCTATGAGCTTTTCATTAGCTGGGTTAAGGATTCCGGGGGTTAAAATAAAGGATCCAGATTGTGTTTCTAAAACTTTCCCAAGTTATTTCGAAGAGTTTGAAAAAATATATAATAGATAAGTGATATCCACATCTGAGCTTAATTAAACAGCAACAGATGTGGATTTTCAATGTTATAGAACAATGTTTTATTATATTACCTTAGGAAGTAGACATAATGAACAAATGGGCTTTCAATATAAAATGGTACCAAATACATGAAATGAAAACTAAAAAATAATGAAAAAAATTAAAAACCAGTAACTTATTCAGTTACTGGTTTTTATGGCAGGGGCACGAGGACTTGAACCCGGAACCAACGGTTTTGGAGACCGCTACTCTACCAATTGAGCTATACCCCTATATTGTTTTGTTTTTCCTGTGTCGCTCACCGACAAGAACTATAATAACATAAAAAAACACCTAATGCAACAGAAAAATAAAAAAATATACAAAAAACTTTTAAAATCAATTACAATAGTATTATAGGTATAAAAAGTAGGGGGAAATGATATATGGGGTTCTTTAAAAATAGTGAAGGTTATTATGTTAAATATGAAGAAGAAATACAAGAGTTTATTGTTGAAGGAGAATTTATAGAAGCGATATATGGTTTGGTTCTTGATTACGCTTGCTTAACAAATAAAAGAATTATTTTTACTGATAAGGCAATAGGAACTAAAGAAATAGAACTTGTATCTATACCTTATTCAAAGGTTGAGGCGGTATCAATAAGAAAAGGTAAGCTCTTCTCATTAACAAACAAGATAAACATCTATACAAAGTTTCAAAATTATAGCTTGGAATTTATAAAAGGTGCAAATGTAACGGAATTTTATAAAACAATAACTAAATATATATGTGATTAGATTCGTTAATAGATATAGCTACTTCCTAAACTGATTTAATCAACGTATTAATCTATATATGTAAGTTTGAGGTGGAAAAGTGCATAGGGGTAAGCGGGAGTAAAGTTAAGTGTGGAAGTAGAGATAAAGTTAATTGATTATCACAGGGCAAAGGAAATTTCAAATTGGATTAGTAATGAATCCAAGGTTGTGTGGTTTAGGATTAGGACGGGAATTTTTTAAAGGGGCTTTAGAGTTTGCTAAAGATAACTTGTCAGCAAAGTCTTTCGCTTAACTGTGGCATCATTTAATAAGCACGCTATAAATGTATATGAGAGTGCTGGTTTTAAAAAGATAAATTCATTCAGAAGGATATCAGAGAGTGGAGAAACAGAATTTTGAGTAATGATTCTATGATATACTTAAGTAAGATATTAGCAAGACTCAATTTCTTTACATCGATAAATTTGCTTTTTTAGAAAGCTTAAAATAGAACAGCTTAAATATATTTCTATATTTAAGCTGTTATTATAATAGGGAGCAATAGGGGTTAGTAGTTTGTTTAAATTATAGACAATTTTATCTTTTATTATTCACTTAAGGCTTCAAAATCTTATTAAAACTTAAAAAAATATTAATCAATTAAAGGTTTACTAGGAGTTAGAGGGTTTTCTAATGAATAATATAGATATATCATAGAAGGAGGATACATATATTTAATGAGAATAAATAAGCTTCTCAGTAACTACGGTTATTGTTCCAGAAGAGAAACTAATAGGATGATAGAAGAAAATAGAATAACAGTAAATGGACAAAATTGTATTAAGGGGCAATGGGTAGAGGAAGATGATATTATTCTTATTGATAATGAACCAATTTCCTTGAAAGAAAAAATCTATATTGCTTTTAATAAGCCTGTAGGAATTACTTGCACCTTAGAGAAAACTGTGAAAAATAATATCGGTGATTATATAAACTTCTCAGATTATATTTTCCCAGTAGGACGATTAGATAAAGAATCTCAAGGTTTAATAATACTTACAAATGACGGTGATCTAGCAAATAAAATTTTAGAATCTGAAAATAAACATGAGAAGGAATATATTGTTACTTTGAATAGACCTTTTAATGATTCTTTTATTAATGGAATGTCTGAAGGTGTTGAAATCTGTGGTGTTAAAACTCGAAAGTGTCAGGTAAGTAAAATTAGTGATAATGTTTTTCGTATAATTCTTACTCAAGGTCTTAATAAGCAAATTAGGCGAATGAGTAAAACTTTTGGATATACAGTTATAAAATTAGAACGAATCCGAATTTTAAATATAAAGATTGATGGAATAGATATTGGTAAGTGGCGTGTACTTACTGATGAAGAGCTTATAAAGTTACAAAGTTGTTAAAAAGGAGGGCTTTCTTGTGGAATATGATATTGTTATAATTGGTGCTGGTGAGGCTGGGATGATTGCGGCTATATCAGCTAAAAACACAGATGAAAATACAAAAGTATTGATTATTGACAGAAAAGAAGAATTAGGTGGAGCATTAAATTCAAATATTACAGTAGGATATGGTAATAAGTATTTGAGAAGAAATTATACTGCCCCAGAATATGCTCAAATATTAGGAGAAAATCTAGTGGATTGTGGTATTGAATATAAGCTGAAAACTACTGTACTTGAGATAAATGATAAAAAGGAAATCTTGGCTGTTAATGAGGAAGATGGGATTTTTACAATCAAAGCTAAAGCTATTGTTTTAGCAAATGGATATGCTGAAGTTCCTAGAGGGATGAGTAACATTCCAAGTAGCAGATATGCTGGTGTACATACTTTAGGAAACGCTAAAGATTTTGTTCATAAGGAGGGTTTTTTACCAGGTAAAAGTGTTATTATATACGGAGCTTCTGATATAAGTTTGATTTTTGCGAGAAGGCTAATTATTGAAGGGGCAAAGGTTAAGATGGTTATTGATAATAATCCATATGAACCTACTGATGAAGCAACTATTGAGCAATATTTAGGAGATTTCAATATTCCCTTATATCTTGGTTATGCTATTGAAAGTTTAACTGGAAGAGAGAGAATAACTGGCATATCTATATGCAAACTTGATGAAGATAATAAAATGATAACAGATACAAGAGAGTATTATAATTGTGATACTTTGATAATTGCTCCAAAAGGAAGACCTAACAGAGACCTTGCTGAAATGGCGAAGATAGCAATAGATGAATCTACTGGAGGACCAAAGGTAAATGAAAGCTATTCTACTAATGTAGAGGGGATTTTTGCTTGCGGTAATGCACTTTATATCCATGATTTCCTAGAAGATTTCTCAGAAGAAGCTATGATAGCTGGGAAAAATGCTGTTTTATCCTTAAAAGGAGAAGGTTTTTCTAATATGGCGTTACCAATAGTAAAAGGCAGTGGAATTCAATTTGTCGCTCCTCAATATATAAATGTAGGGAAGATGGAGGATACATTAGAACTTTCCTATAGAGTAGATAATAAATTTGAAAATAAAAAATTAGTTGTGTATTTTAATAGTGAAAAAATACTTACTAAAGAGTTGAGAAAAGTTATCCCAGGAATAAAAGAAACAATTATCATTCCTAAGAATTTAATTAATCATTATAAGGATTCAGAGAAGATTTTCATTGAAATTAATTAAGAAAATATAAGCACGTAGATAGTATTTTTTATGTAAATATTATTTGCGTGTTTTTTATTTATATGAAATATCGAGAAATATGGTTCAATTTAGGACAAATGTTTTAATTTGATATTTTGTAAAAATTAATATATTATATATGTTAGTATACAAGTATTGATATAATTGTATTATATAAAATAAAAAGTAAAATAAAGCTGATTGTTATATAATTATTTTGTCGTAAACGATTAAGGTTATATTTTAATTTGATTATCAGAGTATGATTTTCAAGAAAGTTAATATTTCTCAGATAATAGTATTCTAAAAAGTATTAAAATAAAAAGTTTACCTAAATCGAAGTTTATTTATATGACAGCGTTCTTTTAGTCATATTTAATATATATTCAGTGTAAGGGTGTAGAGGAATATGTGGAATGAAATAAGGAGGATTTAATGTGAGGCTAAACCAAGGAAGATCGATTACTTTTATAACTGTAATAGCTTTAATAATATTGCTTAGTATAGGAGGCTGTGGATTTATTTCTAATTACACTTGTTATAAAAAAATAAGTGATGATAGCAAAATAAAAGTAAATTACATTGTAAAGGAAAGGATAGGGGAGACTCCAAACTTACAAACAGATAGTTGCAAGGCTGAGTGGACTCAAGAAGCACATGCTAAACAAACAGAACTGATGGATAAAGTTTTGAATGGTTTAACAATTATCGGAGAATCGAGAAAGGGGAAACCTAGTAGGTATATCACAGCAAGTTTTTATGACAATATGAATATATACATACCATACAATAAAAAGAATCCTCATAATAATATTATTGTTGAAATAGATAGTGTTTTTTATATTGCTACCGCAAATAAGGAAGATGTGAGAGCGGTTTTGGGCTATATGAAAAATAAATATATGTTAAGATAAATATATACCATTTTAGGGATACTTATTTAGGAAACTTTAAAAATGGTATATATTATTCTAGAACAAGTCCTTAAAGCAATTTTTACAAATATGAGTTTTTCCTTTATTAGCTGAAATTGAATTTGCTTTAGTAATTTTCTTTCCACAGACTTGGCATAAATAAAGTGTAGCTGAAGCGTTAGTTTCTCCATCGATAGAAGTTGCACAGATGGATGATTTAGCACGGGTATTTTCATTAGATACATCTTTTAAAGTTTTCTTTTTGTTAGGTGGCGGGTTATAATTTTCTGCTTTAATGGGAATTTCTCTTTTTATAATATTATAATTCATGGAATATTCACTTTCGCAAAAGAGTTCTAACTCAAAGCGAGGGTTTTCTTTATCGTAATTTTCTTCGATTATTAGATGTTTTATTTGAGCATCATTAACTATAAGGCCACTTTTTTCGATACCATCAAAAATACTCTTTGGTATATTATTTGTATCAGGATGACGTTTTTTATTTTTATAATAAACCTTTAATATTGCTATAAGTCCTTCTGTTAGAACAACATCAGGATTTTGTATTCTTGCTTCTAAGGCTATTTCTTCTTCGTAAATAGCATAACGATCATGATATTTACCTGAGTTAACAGGGAGAATCGCTTGTCCATTTACGTTGAAAAGCTTAAAATTTGATTTCGAAATAGGAGAGCCTTTAACTATAACCTTAGCATAGGTGTTAGCTATCATATGTATAATTCCTTTCATAAAACTAATGTTCGTATTTATTATAGCATATAGGGTTTTTAACTTAAATCTTAACTTGATAAAAAGTTTTAAATTTAGATATACTTAAAATATTTACAGGTATAATATCTAGTATGCGCAAAAGATAAAAGTATTATTTATGGAATCCTTAAAAAATTATTGAACTTAATTATTTTTTAGTATAGGCTATAAGGTATGAGTAAAATATATAAGTTTATTTATCTAGTATAACTAATTAGATATTAGCTTAAATATAGGACAAATGAGAGGTTAAGTGTTATGGAAAAAAAGGATATAAAAATTTTAGCTATAGAATCCAGTTGTGATGAAACCTCTGCAGCAGTTGTTGTAAATGGCAGAGAGGTATTATCAAATATAATAGCATCACAAATTGATATACATACAAAGTTTGGTGGAGTTGTACCAGAAGTAGCATCTAGAAAGCATATTGAGGTTATAGTCCCAGTGGTAGAAGAAGCTTTAAATGAAGCGAATTTGACTTTAGAAGATATAGATGCAGTTGCAGTAACTTATGGTCCAGGACTAGTAGGGGCGTTACTAGTAGGAGTTCAATATGCAAAGGCTCTTGCTTATGCTATAGATGTTCCATTGATCGGAGTAAATCATATAGAAGGACATATTAGTGCCAATTTTATAGATCATAAAGAATTAGAGCCTCCGTTTATAACTTTGGTGGTTTCTGGCGGTCATACATACATTGTTTATATGGAGGACTTCGGAAAATTTGAGATTCTAGGTCAAACTCGTGATGATGCAGCAGGAGAAGCTTTTGATAAGGTAGCAAGATCTATCGGTCTTGGATACCCAGGTGGACCAAAGATTGATAAGGTTTCAAAGAATGGAAATGATGATGCTATTAAATTTCCTAAGGCAAACTTCCATGATAATTCTATAGATTTTTCTTTTAGTGGTGTTAAATCAGCAGTTTTAAATTATATTAATAATGCCAATATGAAAAATGAAGAAATCATCGTTGAAGATGTAGCAGCATCCTTTCAAAAGGCTGTTGTTGAAGTTTTAGTTGAAAATGTTCTTAAGGCATGCAAAAAGAAAAAGGTAGATAAAATTGCAATTGCTGGTGGTGTTGCTTCAAATTCATGTTTAAGAGCTACTATGGAAAAAGAATGCGGAAAACGAGGAATAAAGGTTTTATTCCCATCTTTAAAGCTTTGCACAGATAACGCAGCTATGATCGGTAGTGCTGCTTATTTTGAATATATAAATGGAAGAACCAGTGAAATAACCTTAAATGCAGTACCAAATTTAAAATTAGGTCAAAGGTAGGAGATTATGGCTATGATAAATGAAGTTGATGCATATGCACATTATGAATTTTTAATTGATGAAGGTGATGATCCTGTTCATGACCATGAAAAACTAAAGGAATATATGAGTAATTGGGATGGACCATTATTCTTTAATTCCTTAGATTTGAATAAAGATAAAAATGTACTGGAAGTTGGTATTGGTACTGGCAGAGTTGCAGTTCAAGTATTGAATAAAGGATGTAAGGAATTTGTAGGAATTGATATATCGCCCAAAACGATAAAAAAAGCAAAAGAAAACTTATCAAAATATAATAATGTTCAGTTGATTGAGCAAAATATACTTACATTCATTAGACCGAATCAATTTGATATCATATATAGCGTATTAACTTTTTTACATATAGAGGATAAAGCTCTGGCACTAAAAAATATTTATTCTTCTCTTAAGAAAGAAGGATATTTTATACTATCAATTAGTAAAGACGATAATTGGCTTGACTATGGGCGTAGAAAAGTAAAACTGTACCCTGAGAGCAAAGAATATTATATTGAATTGTTAAAAGCTACTGGTTTTATAATAGAACTCTGTGAAGAAACTTTTAGTGGTTTTGCCACAATAGTAAAGTCTAGAAAAAATTAATAACCATAGTTAGTTATTAATAAAAATTTGAAACTTATTTACAAATTGCCCATCAACATTATAGAGTATTATTTGCTATGCAGGGCAAAATGATAGTGTAAGGTCGATAAAACGATCTACAAATAATTTGGGTAACTAAATTAGTTACAAAAAGGGAGGAATTACGCATGACAACACAAAAATTAATTCCAGAAGCAAAAGAAGGATTAGCTAGATTTAAGGAAGAAGTTGCGAATGAGTTAGGAGTTCCTTTTACAGACTATAATGGTGACCTAACTTCAAAAGAATGTGGTAGCGTAGGCGGAGAAATGGTAAAAAGAATGGTAGCAGATTACGAAAGCAAAATTAAGTAGCTTTAGAAATAGAAAAAAAGTGAATCCATTGGATGATGAGTCCCTTGGATTCGCTTTTTTATATTTAATTTATATTGACATAAATCATTAGGATTGTTACTATTTCTATAATAATGATTTATTTCACAACTTTTTACAGTTCGTTGAAATCAAATACATACAAAAGAATAAAATAATCAAGTTTATTGATCTATAAGGAGGAAAGTATATGCAGTTAAATGAAAAAATTGATCAGTTAAAGGACCAGTTAATTGCATCCGTACAAGAGTTAGTTAAAATAAAGAGTGTTGAAGGTGAAGCAAAAGAAGGTATGCCTTATGGTGAAGGGCCAACGAAAGCTTTAGAATGTGCTATTAAGATATCAGAAAAACTTGGATTTAAAACTAGAAATGTAGAGAACCGTGTAGCTTATGCAGAGTTTGGTGAAGGTGAAGACTATGTTGGAATATTAGGACATTTAGACGTAGTGCCAGAAGGTGATGGATGGATTCATCCTCCATATGGTGCAGAAATACATGATGGTAAAATTTATGGTCGTGGAACTGCTGATGATAAAGGACCTATAATAGCTGCCTTGTATGGTCTTGTTGCAATTAAGGAGTTGAACTTGCCACTATCGAAAAGAGTAAGAATAATCTTCGGAACTAATGAAGAAAGTGGAAGCAATGAAATAAAATATTATTTAGCTAAGGAAAAACCACCAGTTCTAGGATTTACGCCAGATGCGGATTTCCCAATAATAAATGGAGAAAAAGGCCTTACTACCTTTGATATAGTTAAAAATTTTGGAGAAGTAGCAGAAGGTGTTTGCAATATCAAATATATAAAGGGTGGAAATAAAGCCAACATGGTTCCAGATTATTGTGAAGCAGCTATAATTACTGGAAACATGGACGAGTTAATGGAAACATTGGAAGATTATAAGACTAGAAGAAAATGCAACATGGAAGCTGTAAAAAGTGGAGATATGGTAATTATAAAATCTTATGGGAAGTCTGCTCATGGAAGTACTCCAGAGTTAGGTTTGAATGCTATCATGCAGCTAATAGCTTTTGTGGCAACTCTAGATTTAGCAGCTGATGATAAACGAGATTTAATAGAATATTTAGATGAAAACATTGGAATGGAGACTAATGGAGAATCAATGAATGTTGGGTTGTATGATGAAGTTTCAGGAAACTTATCTTTTAATGTTGGGGTTATAGATTTTAATGAAAAAAAGGCTGTTATTACTTTAAATCTTAGATATCCTGTAACGAAAACTTACGAGGACATGATAGTTCCATTAGAAGAAAAATTAAAAGAGATTGATTTGAAAATTGAGAATATGGGTCATCATAAACCATTATATTATAATGAAGATCATGTTCTTATAAAGAAACTTCAGCAAGTATATACAGAAGAAACTGGAGAGGAAGCAAAGCTTATTTCTATAGGTGGGGGAACTTATGCAAAAGAAATGCCTAATACTGTTGCCTTTGGACCTAGATTTCCAGGTAGTCCAGATGTAATACATCAACCAAATGAGTATATAGAAATAGATAAGCTTATCTTAAGTGCTAAAATATATGCTAAGGCTATATATGAATTAGCTAAATAATTATATAAGTTTTGAAAAATAAGTTGTGAAAATAAAAGTATATTTAAGGCTTTGTGGCATAGCCATAAAGCCTACAAAGTTATCAAATACCTTATAAGAAAAATATATAAAATATATATGTTTAGGCTAAAAATCTATATTAGGTTATCAATGTGGTATGGATTTAATGTAGGAAGAGTATTAGAACTTATATATGAAAAATAATTTATAAGCTTATTGGAAATTATAACATTAGCTATAAAGTAAAGGTGTTAAGAATATAATTAATTGATAAATACTTTATTATAGATATTTAAAACTACTGCTAGATGAGGTATATATATGGATTTAAAAAAAATAATAACTTATTATAAAAATTTGCCAAGAGAAGTGTATATCTTATTTGTAGCTAATGTTATAAATAAACTTGGGCATTTTGTGTTACCTTTTTTAACTATATTCCTAACTAGGAATCTAAACCTTCCACCAGATAAAGTTGGGTTATTTATAACCTTTGGAGGTTTTTTCTACATACCAGGTTCACTTTTAGGTGGAAAATTATCAGATAAGTATGGACGAAAATTAACCTTTTGTATTGGTCAAATTCTTGCGGCAGCTTCTTTCATACCATGTATTATTCAACCTAACTCTATAATTTCTGCTATGTTTTTAATTTGCTATGCTTTTTTTAGTGCAATGGCGGAACCAGCATCAACAGCTATGATAATGGATTTTACTAATAGAGATAATAGAAATGAAATTTATTCATTTATGTACATGGGATCAAATTTTGGTTTGGCACTAGGACCTCTTCTTGCAGGGTTCTTGTACAATACGCACATTAGGTTGTTTTTCTCCTTTGATGCAATTACAACTTTATTGTTTGCATTTGTGGTAATGGCATTTATCGGTGAACCTATGAATGATGAAAAACTTAAGGCTAAGAAACAGGAACCAGAACATCATGATGAAGCAGTAGAAGAAGCTGGGTTTGTAATTGCGTTGTTAAGAAGGCCAGCACTATTACTTTTTGCAAGTGTTTTTATGCTATTTTCCTTTGTACATTCTCAGTATACTTTTACTTTGCCACTGCAGGTTAATGAGAATTTTGGAGATTTTGGGACGCAATTTTATGGATATATAATGGCAACCAATGCCGTAGTTATAGTTGCAATGAGCACTGTGATTTCTGCAAAAACTAAAAAAAATAGTGCGACGATTAATTCCTGTCTTGGAGGGGTATTCTTTTTAATAGGTTTTGGAATGTTATATTTTGTACATAACTTTTATTATTATATTATTTCCACTATAATATGGAGTATAGGAGAAATATTAGTATATACAAACCAAGCAGTATATATAGCTAATAATACACCAATTTCTCATAGAGGAAGGTTTACCGCTATATTGCCACTGATAACAGGAGCGGGAAGAGGAGTATCTCCTTTTATTATGGGACACTTAATTTCAGCTTCATCTATACGTGTAGCATGGTTGTTTATTGCTATTATTGTAGCTGTTGGTATCGTCTTTATGTATATACTAAACGCTTTAGATATTCAAAGAAAGAGATTAGAAAAAAGTTTAATGTAAGGGAGGAAATTGATGTATGAAGAAACTTAAGGTATTTGGAATTGTAGGAGCTATGACAGTAGCTGTTTTAAGTGTTCTAGTAGAAAAAGATAGAAAGAAAAAAACTGAAGAAATCATCACAGAAGAAGCTATAGAAGAAGAATAGGTTACAGAGAAATATAGTATATATGTTTCGATAAAGAAGCTATTTTCAATGAAACTATGTTATATATTTAAAGTAGAAATTTAAATGAAATTTATATGAAATGAATTCCATTTAAATTTCTTGCTTTATATAGTGCTAGGCTGTATAATAAATAGGTATTGTATAAAAATTAAAGTAAATCCAAAAGAAGTAAAGGAGAACTATAAGATGTTGATTGCTAGTTATTAATTAATTTTCAAAATTGAAAATTACATTAGAGAAGTGAAAAAGTCCTAATTAATTAGGTTTTTTTTGTGTACCTCTCTTAAATTAATAACTAGAAAGTGTCATTTTATAGGACTATGATATAAATTTTATTTCTCCATGGTAAAAGATAAAGAGCTTAAGTAGGATTTTGATACTTACTCAGTTATCATAATTTATAGTTTTTTATTATCCTTAGTTTTAGAGTTGCTGAAACTAAAGATTTTATCCGTAACTATCAACCATAGTACTTTCGTTAACGGTTGTTATATTTTAGGATAGTGATTTCCAAGTCTGGAAGGGGCTAATATTATTCCGAGACTAAGGATTCAGTTTATAATTTACTATAATTGCATGTGTGAAAAAATTGGAATTTTAGACTGTAAGAGGGCGAGAACTTTCTTATGGTCTTTTTGTTATATGAAAATTTATCAATAGATATTAGACGTGATTTTTGTATCTATAGAAGATAGGGTTAATTTAAGAGATTACGAAAAAAATAATTGGTTAGGTAGTATGAGGTTATTATCAATAAATCATGAAATGGAAGTGAGGAATAAATATATGAAAGCAAAGTTAATTGTTATAGAAGGACTGCCAGGTTCGGGAAAATCTACTATATCTGAAATGGTATATGAATATTTAAGACAGAGAGGTATAAACGCAGAATTCTACTCAGAATCTAGCTACGATCATCCAGTAGATTTTGATGGAGTAGCTTACTTTAGTAATGAAAAGTTTATGGTGCTAGAGCAAAAGCATTTATCGCATAAGGAACTGTTGAATAAAATAAAGGTGAATTTTCATCAACGATACTTGATTCCATACAGAAAAGTTATAGAAGAACAAAAAATATCATTTCAAGATTCTTTGTTTAAGGATATTACTAAAAGTGATGTTTATCAATTGCCCATAGAGCTTCACAAAACAATAATGATAAAGAGATGGAATGACTTTGTAAATAATCATATCAATGAGGATAAAGTGTTTATATTTGAATGTTGCCTTATACAAAATCCTGTAACATTTACTATGGTTAAAAACAACTGTCATAAAGAGGTCACTACAGATTATATAAAAACTTTGGCTAAGATAATAGCTCCATTAAATCCTGTTTTACTATACATAGACCAACAGGATATTAAAAAATCTTTTAAGAAAGCTGTGGCTGAAAGACCAGAAGAATGGTTTCAAGGTTTTATGTATTATTATACTAATCAAGGTTTTGGATTAGATAATAATTTGAAAGGGTTTGATGGAGTTCTACAAGTTCTTGAAGAGAGAAGTAAACTTGAAAAGGATATATATGATTCACTTGAGTTAACTAAATATAAAGTTGATAATTCTGATTTTAATTATTATGGAATGAAAGAGAAAATTAAGTGCATTGTAGATGAAAATCTAAGATAGCATTTTAAAAAATCAAAGAAATAGTTTATAAGATAAAAGCTTGTTTAAAGCTCAGGTGTTTAGTAGAAAATTAGATTAATTTTATGAAAAGGATATGATGATGTATGCAAAAGGTTGATAAATGGCAAGAAGGTAAAAAAGAATATAATCTAAAAGAGGGGTTTATGCTAAAGAGAGCCGATAAGTTAGAGTTCGGCATTCATGAGACAATATATTCAGGTGTAGATTTAGAATTAAGTTTTAGTTGGAAAAAAGAAACGATAGATAAGATAGGTTATGATGATCATTTTTGGATATTTAAAGATGGAAAAAGGATTGGAGGGGTACATATAGGTTCTAACTTCTTTGGAGCATTTTTCATGGAACCTCCTTATACAGTAGACCGATTTGTAGTTATCAGCGCACTTCATGATGGCTTGAAGCAATGGTCGGATAACGATGATAAAGTTACTGTATATGGGGTGACTCCTAAGGATGTAGAACATTTTCAGAAACTTGGCTATAGGAGAAATTGTGAAAGACGAGTAATGATTCGGCCAACAGAGACATTTAAGGATATTAATTGGAGTGATGACTTTATAACAAAAGTACCAACTATAGATGATGCACCTATTATAGGAAAGTTGTTCTTTGAATGCTGTAGTGGAGGAATTGATTACGAAACTTTTGGGTCTAAAATGCTAGAAGAGGCTATAGTAGATGCGGAAAGAACACTAAAAATGTATAGCTCAAACAATACACTTGAAGGCTCAACTCTTGTATTTGATAAGAATACAAATCAGTTAGTGGGAGCTTGTATCGCTGGTATCAATGGATTTTGTGATAACGACTTTTCTGAAATAGGGGAGATTGTTGTGAGACAAGATTATAGAAGATTAGGACTTGCTTCAAAAATGATAAAAACAGCCTTAACAAACTTAAAGAAAATATCACCAGCTACGATTTTATGTGTTACTATTGGTAATCCAGCAGAGGGATTATATGATAACTTGGGATTTTTCTCAGGAGTCAAGTTCACTGGTATGGATTATAACAAATAGTTTTTAATTTATCTTTGAAAATAATATGTTAGAGGAAGTGCGTATTTTGGAGTATAAAAGTTTCCATGAAGATATAAAAAAATATCAGCTAACAGAAGAAGTTGACTTAGAAAGAGCTGATTCAAAAGAGTTTGCAATATACTGCACCACATATAGAAATGAGAGTTTAAACTTTGGGAAGAGTTGGGACAAACGTTGCGATGAGATAGGAAATTTTAATAATTGCTTTTGGATAAATAAAGATAATAGAAGAATAGGCGGTGTCAGGATGGAGCCTAATTACATTGAGAGTTTGTTTTTACAACCACCCTTTACTGATACCTATGAAATGTTAAAAATATTAAAAAAGCTTCTAGCTTATTGGTCTGATAGAAATAAAGACATATATACAGTTGGAGTTACGGCTTCTGAAGTTGAATGTTACAAAAGAATAGGTTTTTTTGAAAAATTATCGCTAAGATATATGATAAGGCCAACTGAAGAATTTTATTTAAATTGGGAAGAGAATTTTAACATCTCAAGTGTTGCAAAAGAAAAAGCTTTAGAAATATCAAGATTGTTTTATGAAGCATATTCAGATGGTATTGATGATTATGCAAAACAGACTGTGGAAGAACATCTTCCTCAAGTTGAAGCATTTCTAAACAAAGAATTAAATAGTACATTGAAAAATGCTTCAGTGCTTGTCTATGATAAAAATAACAATGAGTTAATTGGAGTGTGTTTTATATCATTGTGGGATGAATGGCCAGAAATATCTAATTTAGTAGTTAAACCATCTTATCGTGGTACAGGTCTTGCTGAAAATATGATTAAGAGAGCTTTGAGTATTTTGAAAGATGAATATCCTGTTTTGAGGTTAAATGTACTGGTTGGTAATCCTGCTGAATCACTGTATAACAAACTTGGCTTTTTTACGTGTGGAGAATGTTCATATTTATTTATGCCTGTATGCTATTGGTAGTATTTAAATTTTACTACTGTCTAAAAATAAATTGAGATCTATAAATATATAGAAATTTATAACCTAAATTTAATGATAAATAATGGAGTTGGGAGTGTAAAATATGGCCAACTTCATTATTTTTATTTTAAGATATTTTTAATTTAGCTCTTTCCATACAAGTAGAATACTGAAAGAATTCTAAAAAATATTGTGGAAATTTAAGTTATAAAGTTAATGAGTAATTGTTAAGATTTAAATTAACCTGTTGTGCTAGCAGATAAGTTTTCATTAAAAGGATATTTATACCATGATTTTAGGCAGTCCTATCCTATTGCCTCATATACTGTTTTTGGAAATTATTATCCGAATACTAATTCTTTAATCTTTGATATTTCTATACCTATATTAAAAAATTTATTTATAAAATAGCAAAGATTATGAGCTAATATTTTATTTGATATTCTTGTGGCAAATCCCCAAGTTGATTTTGTAAGAACCCTCTGCATATTTAATTGCTCGGAGAGCTGAGAAAAAGTAGTTTCTACTCTACGACGAGCCTTGAATATCAACTGCCTAAAAGGTTTTAAAAGTTTAGTTTTACTATTGTTACGATTTATTGTTAAAAGACGAATGTACCTTGTTTCTTTTAATTGCGAAGCAACTTTTTGACCTATATATCCTTTATCACCTATTAGTATATCAATCTCTGAATTAGCTGTGAGTTCCCAGACGACATCTCTGTCATCAATATTTGCTGCTGTTACAGTAAAATCTGTGATATAGCCATCGAGGGCTACTAAAGCATGTAATTTGAATCCATAATATGTTTCTTTTTTCGAAGCGCATCGCCCGTAGGCAGCCTCCGGCTTAAAAGCTTTATGGAAATGAGCTCTCCCAAACTTACACACAGGAATTGGCATACTATCTGCAATTCTCATTCGGTCATATTGATAGTTAAGAAATTTCGTTAACTCTTTACGAATTTCATCAATGACTCGAAATAATGACTTTCTAACTCTATGAAACCTCGGCCTACTACAAAAGTTGGGAAATAAGTCTCGTAGGTTTTTAGAGCAAAATCCAAACCATGCTTTTTCAGAGTCAATGGTTAAGAGTTCACCTACTAAAGAAATCGTAATTATTTCGCTATCAGTCATTACTGATTTAGCGATGTTACGACGATTTTTAATAAATGTTGGAGTTACTTTTTGGTAAAAGTCATCAATTATAACATAAGTGACAACAATAAAATCTTTTAAGTCATTTATTGTTATGGTAGAATCTTTATTAAACTCTGGCATATAGGTTAGCCTCCTATCATTAGATTAGTGGTGTTTTTTAATGATAGGTTAGCAAATATGCTGGAGTTTTTCTATTTGTAAGTATTGCCAGCGTATTTAACTAGCACAACGGGTTAAATTAGAATATATAATATTTATTATAGAATATAAAAATATTAAAGGGTAGTCTTGAAAAATAGTGATGTAAACGAAAAAAATGTTAAGTAATGTTGAAAAAAATCGATAATTAATACTATATAGTTATAATTTGATTTTAATACATACACAAGTATAAAACTAAAATTAGTTAAAAGAAAATCTAAGATTATTGACAGTTAACTTATAGGTTTTTTGACCAGGTTTATAAATTTATATTCAGTAGTATGAAAAGGTTATTTAAAATGGCGAAATACTTTGGCTAGTATTAGTGAGGGGGATTTATAAAGTGAAGAGGAAGGAACGGATTAGCATAATTATTTCATTACTTTTTTTCGCAAGTATTTGTTTCAGTAGTGAAATAAAAGTTGATATTGGCGAGAGCTACGCTATTAGGAAAGGCGATGAAAAAATAACTCTAGGTGGTAGAGTTAGGGCTTATACTCTTGATTCTTCTTGGACAACCATTGATCAATCATCCCTTGGTGGAATGAGTTTAAATACAATACTTAATAATCTTATATCATCAGGAAAAACGAAATTTTACATTAATGATGGTACTTACTACCTTGATGGTGAAATTAAGATTGAGAAGGATAATATAATTTTGCAAGGTCAATCTCAAATAAATACTAAGATAATACAAAATAATATTGCGTCTAATGTGATTGAGATAACTGCCGGTGGAACGCAAATATTAGATTTAAATATCGATAATAGTTTAGGAAAAGTAGCAGTTTACTCTATAAATTCAAATAACACTAGCTTAAGGAATTGTATTATAAATGGCTCAGATAATAATCCTGCTGTAGCCTTCTATGGAAATAATACTGTTGATGATATAACTGCTGTTGAAAGTGGAAATTTAAATTTTAATAATGTAATAGAAAATAATATGATTAATTCTCCTTTAAATGGAAGTAATAAGGATGGAGTAATATTTGTTAAGCAAAAGAATGGATTGGTCAAAGGTAATACGCTTTCAGGAAGTAGGATTGCTTTTTATTTATCAAGGGATTCGGAAGTAAGTTATAATACAATAAAAAATTCATCAACCAACGGTATTAGATACACTGTACCAGCCTATGATAATAAAATAATAAATAACATTATACAAGATGTTAAAGCATCGGGGATAGTAGTTGATAGAAATGATAAAGGTATTACTCCTAGCGATTACAGAGCAACTAATCTTACAATTAGCAACAATAATATCAGTGGCTCAAGGTATTTTGGGATCGAAATAAGCAATCTAATGTCTTCAACAATTGATAATAATATTATAGAGAATATCGACTTTAATGGGGTATACCTCTTGTATTCAGATAGTCTTTTCATAAGTCAAAATAAAATATATGAAACAGGGTTATGTTTAGTTAATGGTATGTTATGGGCGTGGGATAAAAACTTGAATTCAGGAATTTTATTGGATTATATGGTTACAAACTCAATTATGGATTCAAATGAAATAATAAACAGTATCAATAGTTGTCCTCATGGAATAAAGGTACAATCAAATGATAGTAATATAAATAATTCAATAACTTATAATAATATAAGTGGATATTTTATAAATGGTGTAGTTGCAAAAGATACATCTCCAGAGAATACATATATATTTGGAAATGTTATTAATTTGTCGTTATTACCAGTACTTGAAAATATAAAATGGACTTCAACAATAGGTACAGTTACATTAACTTGGGATCCTCAAATAGGGGCTATAGGATATGAAATAGAGAAAGATGGAAATATAATAGATAATGGAAATAGTACAAGTTATACAGTAACAGGTTTAGCTTCATCAACAAACTATAATTTCAAGGTAAGGGTAAAACTTGGAATTTGGAGCGATGAAATAACAGCAATAACCATGACTCCAGTATTAAAAAATATAAAAGCAGAAACAACAGAGGACAGTGTAGCATTAACCTGGGACCCAGAAATTAGTGCCACTGGATATGAAATCGAAGCAGACGGAAAAATAATAGATAATGGGAATAACACAAGTTATAAAATAACAGGCTTAAAGTCAGATACAAATTATAGCTATAAGGTAAGAGCGAAAAATGGATTATGGAGTGATGAAATAACGGCAAAAACTCTAAGTTCAGTAGTTCCACCACCAGATCCAGTAATATTACCAGTATTAAAAAATATAAAAGCTAATACAACAGAAAATAGTGTTACATTAACCTGGGATGAAGAAATAGGTGCTATTGGTTATGAAGTAGGGGTAGATGGGAAAATACTAGATATCGGAAATAATACAACTTATACAATCACAGGGTTAAAATCAGCTACAAATTATAATTATAAGGTAAGAGCAAAGAATGGAATCTGGAGTGATACAATAATTGCAAAAACTCTAAGTCCAGTAATTCCACCACCGCCAGACCCAGTAATATTACCAGTGTTAAAAAACATAAAAGCTATAACAACAGAAAATAGTGTTACACTAACATGGGATGAAGAAATAGGTGCTACTGGTTATGAAATAGAGATAGATGGGAAAATATTAGATAACGGGAATAATACAAGTTATAAAGTCACAGTGTTAAAACCAGCCACAAATTATAATTATAAGGTAAGGGCAAAGAATGGAACTTGGAGTGATGTAATAACTGCAACAACCCTAAGTCCAGCAATTCCACCACCAAATCCAGTAATATTACCAGTGTTAAAAAATATAAAAGCTACAACGACAGAAAATAGTGTTACACTAACCTGGGATGGGGAAGTTGGAGCCACTGGTTATGAAATAGAGGTGGAAGGAAAAATAATAGACAACGGGAATAGCACAAGTTATACAGTGACAGGGCTAAAATCAGCTACAAATTATAGTTATAAGGTAAGGGCAAAGAACGGAACCTGGAGTGATGTAATAACTGCGACAACCTTAAAGCCAGTAATTCCACCACCAGACCCAATAATATTACCAGTGTTAAAAAATATAAAAGCTACAACAACAGAAAATAGTGTTACACTAACCTGGGATGAAGAAATAGGTGCTACTGGTTATGAAATATATATAAACGGAAAAATACTAGATAACGGAAATAATACAAGTTATACAGTGACAGGTTTAAAATCCGCTACAAGTTATAGTTATAAGGTAAGGGCAAAGAATGGAACCTGGAGCGATGTAATAACTGCAACAACACTAAGTTCAGTAATTCTACCACCAGACCCAGTAGTTCCCCCAGATGATTCAAAAAAACCGTCTGTGAAAGTACCAGTAGTATCAGTGATTCCACAAGCTATAGCACCAATATCGCCAGTGGGAAAAAATAACTTAGTAGCAAGTAGTGCAACTACAGTAAGCAACAAAACTGATAATAGAGTAGATAATAAAGATATTAACAAAGGAAATAGTGAAGCAGATAGTGATAAGGATACGGATGGTTTATCCTCATCCACAAAATCAGATGAAGCTACAAATAGGAAAAGTGATCCAGAGAAGCAAGATATTTCTCATAATAATAAGCTTTTAATATTTATTAGTGCTATTTTAGGACTTTCTGCAATAGCTGTTTTTGCTAGAATTAGATTGTTTAGAAAGAAAATTTAGGATGAACTAATTTTAATAATAATGTTTTTATCGTGAATATTTTATTTAAATATAATGTTTACAGCTAGATAAGTTTGAAGCTGATGTTGGTGTATAAATGTAGTAATAATTAAGATATATAACAAAAAGGAGTTGGTAGTATAAAGATAACCAACTCTATTTTTTATATAAATTGCTTTCGATTGTTGTATAGAGATTTATAACCTAAGTTTAATGATAAAAAAACTGTTAAACAAACAGAGGTACAAATTGCGATCATTATAGCTATTTGATATAAAATTGAAGTAGTAGGTGATGTACCAGATAAGATTTGCCCAGTCATCATTCCTGGTAAAAAAATTATTCCCATACCAAGCATGGAGTTTAAAGTAGGAATTAAAGCACTTTCTAAAGCGTTATTGGCAAAAGGCTTCAAGATATACTTCGGTTCAATACCTAGGTTAAGCAAGGTATTGATTTTATTTTTTTCCTTTTTTATAGAATCCATAAAATTTTTGATCCCAATATTTATTCCTGTCATAGAATTACCAATTATCATTCCAGCTAAAGGTATTGTATATTGTGGATTAAATATGGATTTATTGATTACTACTATCAAAAAGAAAAATAGAACAAATAATCCTGAAAAAGATAATGAAAAGGCTATTGAAATTTTAAAAGCATTATTTAAGTCTTTTCGGCTCTTAATTACAATGTGAATTGAGAATACTATCATAATTGTAAGAAAGCTTATTGTAAATAAAGGATGAGGATTTCTAAAGATATATTGAAGAATATAACCTACAATTATAAGCTGAATTGACATTCTTAAACTAGCAATTATGAGAAGTTTACTTTGATTCACTTTTGATTTTTTCATTATAACTAAAACTACGATAAGTAGTAAATAAATAAGTGAAAATTGAAAAAGGTTTAATTTTACTATTTGATCCATTGTAATCACCTAACTACTGATAGATTTATTTTATATGATTGATATGAAAATTTTATACGGATATTTGTTAACTATTGAACTTTTTTTACTATTTCAATTTTATTTTCATAAAACTCTTCAACTATGGCTTTATCATGACTTACTATTACTATATCTATATTTTCTTTCTTGCAGAAGGAGGTTATATTTTTCATTATTTCTTTACTATTTTTTTCATCTAAAGCGGAAGTTGGCTCGTCTAATAAGATAACTTTAGGATACAAGGATAAAAATAAGGATATATACACTCTTTGACGTTCTCCTCCAGAAAGAGTAGCAGCATCTTGATCTAAAGAAACATTTACAGAGCATAAATCTGCAAAAAAGCGTACATGATCATTTTCAGGAACTGTCATATCTCTTAAGGAATAGAAAGTTTTAAAATTATCTATAATACTCATGTCAAATAAAAAAGGATCTTGAGAAACTAGGCTTATATCACGTCTTAAGGCTATAGGATCATATTGTTCTATTGGTTTATTCTTGTATAAAAGTACTCCAGCTGTTGCACTTATAGTATTATTTAATAATTTTAGAAAGGTACTTTTACCACTACCGCTTTCACCAGTGATAAAATTAATCTTTTCCTTTTTAACAATTAAATTATCATAGACCAAGTTTTCTTTATAGATTAAATTATTTGCCTGAAATAATATATCGTCCATTATATTACCTTTCCTTTCACATATAAAAGAATATATAGCAAATGTATAATTTCTTGACTCTAGTACGTTGAGTTGATAAAATAATGTACTAATAGCGGAACAAGATATCGAAAGTCAATATCGTATTTTGATATGATGATTTTAGGATAACATAGGAGGATTTTCAGTGCAAGAACAAATAATACGAAAATTATTTTTAGGATTTATACATATACATATACTACATCATGCCAAAAAAGAACCTTTTTATGGAGCTTGGATGATAGAAGAGCTTAGAAACCATGGTTACGAAATAAGTGCAGGGACTTTATATCCTGTATTACATAACCTAGAGAAGAATGGAGTTCTAAAGGTCGAAGATAGGAATGTGGAGGGAAAGATAAGAAAATATTATTCAATTACTGAGGTAGGGGATGAAGTTTTAAAAGAAGCAAGAATAAAGGCCTATGAATTATTTAAGGAGATCAAGGAAGATTAAATATAAAACCATGAAGTTTGTTAACATTAAATATAATCAAAATCTTTGTTAGCAAGAGTATTTATGCTCAAAAAATCAAGATTACAAAATTTTCTTTTGGTAAACTAATGTTACGATAACGTTATTGTATAAATCTAAGAAGAAATTAAGTGATTTAAACTATTATTTTTAAGAAGGTGGTGAACCTTGAAAAATTTTCATGTACTAATAGAGGCAATAAACTATATTGAAGAGAACCTCTGCAATTATATCTTACAAGAAGATATAGCAAGGGAATGTTATTTTTCATTGTCATCTTTGCAAAAGCTCTTTAGGTATGCATTTAATCATAGCATCAAAGAATATATAACAAAACGAAGATTAACAAATGCAGCTAAGGACATTGTTAATTCTCAAATGACTATAACAGAAATAGCGATGAAATATCAATATAATTCTCCAGAGGTTTTTACTAGAGCCTTTTCAAAACTTTGGGGGATATCACCATCAAAGTTTAAAAATCAGTGGAAGTTTACCGGTATATTTCCTAAGTTAATTCTTGAATATAATGGAGGTAATGTTGTGACGGGAAAGAAAGTAGAGATTTCTGAACTTTATGAGGTTTTGAAAGAAAATCAAAATACTTATGTTTTATGTTTTGATATTGTTGGCTTTGGAGAAATTAATAAAATAAGCTATGAATTTGGAGATAAAGTAATTCTCCAATGCTTGAAGAGGATTGATACAGTTGCAAAAGAAGATATGATGTTGTTTCGTATCGGAGGAGACGAATTTGCTCTTGTAACATGGTTAACGGAAGCTAGTGAAGCGGAGAATCTTGCAAAAACAGTTCTTGAAAGTAACGGAGAATTTATTGATTATAATGGACAAGGTATTCCTGTATCTATGAGAGTAGGAGCTACAAAAATTTTTGGTAATAATATTCGCTATAATGAGCTTCTTGATGATTTACAAAATACTATTAATGTTACTAGGGAAAATAAGAAAGAGATTTTCTTAATGGATTAGAAACTTTATTGAAATATATACAATTAATAAGGTTAAGAACTGTTTTCAGTAAATTAGATTAGAATATATCACATGTTATAAGCTACGTAAATTAAATATAGAGACTATTATTTATTATATAAGTATTAGGGGATATATAGCTTTGATTAATTAAAGCTATATATCCCCTTTGGGTTTTCTATAGTATCAAAATATCCTAAGACAAAGAAGTGGAGTACATTAATTTTGAAGTGAGGTGGGAGTTGATTTATTCCATATATGTTTCCCATTCCGCATATAAGGCTTCAAGAGTTTCTTTAATACTAGATATCTCGTTGTCAACTTCCCTAGATTTTTCTATATTAGAGTAAACTTCTTCCTGACATTGATATTCGGTAAGTTTAGAGAGTTTTTCCTCTAAATCTGTTATTTCCTTTTCGATAGCTTTAGCTCTGTTTTTTAGTTCTTTTTCAGCTTTTTCTTTTTCCTTACGCTTTTTCTTATCTTGAATTATTTGAGTTTTTGTCTTGCCTTTTGCTTCTTCTTCAAGTTCAAAACGATAAGGGTTAGTTTTCTTTTCCATGTAGTAACTGTAGTTGCCTAGGTACTCAGTTAATTCTTCTTCTTTAAGTTCAAAAATTTTATCTATTACCTTGTTAAGGAAATATCTATCATGGGATATAACTAAAACTGTTCCATCATAACCTAAAAGTGCATCTTCTAAAGCTTCTCTTGAGGCTATGTCAAGGTGATTTGTAGGCTCGTCTAGTAGAAGCATATTGCTTTGCGACAGCATTAATTTTAAAAGATTTATTCTACATTTCTCACCGCCAGATAAGGTTGAGATAACTTTAAATACCTCTTCGCCTTTAAATAAAAACGCAGCTAAAGCACTTCTGATTTCAGTAGTTGTAAGCTCAGGGAAGTCATCCCAAACTTCATCGATAATTGTTTTACTTTCATCTAAATCTGATTGCTCTTGATCATAGTAGCCTACGAATACATTTTTTCCTAGTACCTTAGAACCAGCATCAGCCTTGATGTCGTTTAAAAGTATTCTAAATAAAGTTGTCTTTCCTCTTCCATTTTCCCCAATTAAGGCAGTTCTATCGCCACGGTGCATATCAAAGGAGATGTTTCTAAATAATTGCTTTTCACCATAAGCTTTACTCAAATCTTCAACATGAATTACATCGTTACCACTTTTTATTTGAGTAAAGAATTGAATTCTAGCAGCCTTACCTTCCTTTGTAGGGGCAGAGATTCTGTCAATTTTATCTAAAGCTTTTTGCCTACTTTCAGCGGCACGAATACTTTTTTCTCTGTTAAATTGTTTGTATTTTTTTATTATTTCTTCTTGCCTTTTTATTTCATCCTGTTGCAAATTGTAAGCTTTAAGTTGTTCTTCATAAAGCTTTTTCTTTTGCTCTAGAGATTGGGTGTAGTTACCGTTGAACAGCTGAGTAGTCCCATTGGCAACTTCCATAGTTTTATTAGTAATAGCATCTAAGAAAAATCTATCATGGGATATAATAAGCATTGTGCCTTTATAATTTTTAAGATATTCTTCTAACCATTCAATGGCATCTAAATCAAGATGGTTTGTCGGTTCGTCTAATAGTAATATTTCGGGTTTAATTAAAAGTAGCTTACATAAAGCCACACGGGTTTTCTGGCCACCACTTAATATATCAATAGACTTTGAAAAATCATCCTCATTAAAGCCTAAACCTTTTAGAACTCTAGAGATTTCTCCTCTAAAGGTATAACCGCCTCTATTTATATATAATTCATTTAATAAAGTATAGTCATGGATAAGCTTATTATGATAGTCTTCTTTTGAAGGATCATAAGCTTCTGCCATTGATACTTCAAGTTTTGAAAGTTTATTTTCCATATCAACTAGATCTTGAAACACTGAAAGTAATTCTTCGTATATTGTAGAAGTAGTATTTAAAGATAAATGCTGTGAAAGATAGCCTATCTTCTTATCTTTATCTATAAAAACATCGCCGCTATCATACTCTAGTTCTCCACCGATTATCCTAAATAAAGTGGATTTACCAGCTCCATTAGCACCAATTAATCCAATTTTTTCTCCTTCATTAATACCAAAGGTAACATTTTCTAATATAACATCTATTCCATAGCTCTTTGTAATATCTTTGCAGCTTAATACGATCATTTTGTTCACCTTCCCAAAATAAATTATAACTAATAACCTTATAGTACTCAATAACTCTTTTGAAAATAATACTAACTATGACTTTGAATTATTGAAAATATCTGATAAAATAAAAGTTGTTTTAATTTTAACAAAAACGAGTTACTTTGTAGGAGGTGCCATAATGGAGAAGAAGAAACAGATATCCATGGCAGTAATCAGAAGGCTTCCCAAATACCATAGATATTTAAGAGAGTTAATTAAAAATGATGTAGATAGAATATCTTCTCGAGAACTAAGTGAAAAGATTGGCTTTACTGCTTCTCAAATTAGACAAGATTTAAATAATTTTGGTGATTTTGGGCAACAGGGATATGGCTATAATGTAAAAGAATTGTACAATCAGATTAGTTATATTTTAGGAGTCAATAAGGAATACAAAACGATAATTGTTGGTGCAGGAAACATTGGTCAAGCTATTGCTAATTATAATTTTGAAAAGTCAGGTTTTCATTTAACTGGTATATTTGATGTTAATCCAAAACTTATCGGTTTGAAACTTAGGGATATTAAGGTTCAAGATGTTGACCAACTAGAAGAATTCCTTAAAGAGAATAGTATAGATATTGGTATATTATGCATACCTAAAAATGCAGCTCAAAGAATTTGTGATATTCTATGCAATAATGGAGTAAAAGGAATTTGGAATTTTGCCCCTGTTGATCTTGTTCCATCAAAGGACGTTAAAATAGAAAATGCTCATTTAAGTGAAAGTTTATTAACACTTAGCTGTTTGATGAATAGTTAACGAAGATTTTTGAGACAATAAAAAGGATAAGATATCTTTAGTATACTCTAAGTTAAAAGTTTATAAATAATAGGAAACTATAATTTTGTAATGTATAAATTTTTAACAAAGAATCTTCATCTATTACGGAGATGAATATTCCAGGAGTTTTTATGATTTGTATACAAGAAAACTCCTGGAAATCATTTAAAAAGTCAAGTTTATCAATGGCTATGCAATGTAAATTATTGTTGAAATATTTATGAAGACAAGATATAATGGAAGAAGTGATGTAAGAAAAGGAGAATTTTATCTTTTTCAAAAAGATTAGTCTGCACTAAATTGTTAATTTAATAACAAAAGGGATATTTTTTTATCTCTTTCAAAAAAGATTAGTCTATACTAAATTGTTAATTTAATAACAAATATGATTGTGGGAGGATTATCCATGGAACTAACAAATGTGCTTTTAGAAAAAGAAGGACATATTGCTGTTGTAACTATCAACAGACCAAAAGCCCTAAATGCGCTTAACAGCGATACACTAAAAGATTTAGACGCAGCATTTACTGATATCGAAAACGATGCAGACATATATGCTGTAGTATTAACTGGTGCAGGTGAAAAGGCTTTTGTTGCTGGTGCTGATATCACAGAAATGAAAGAAATGACAGTTATTCAAGGAAGAACTTTTGGTCAACTTGGAAACAGAGTGTTCAGAAAAATTGAAACTTTAAGCAAACCAGTAATCGCTGCTATCAATGGATTTGCATTAGGTGGTGGATGCGAAATTTCAATGGCATGTGACATTAGAATAGCATCAACAACTGCTAGATTTGGTCAACCAGAAGTAGGACTAGGAATTACTCCAGGATTTGGTGGTACTCAAAGACTTGCTAGATTAGTAGGTATGGGTATGGCTAAAGAATTAATCTATACAGGAAAAGTTGTTAAAGCTGAAGAAGCTTTAAGAATAGGACTAGTAAATAGTCTTCATGATCCAGCAGAATTATTAGATACTGCTAAAAAATTAGCTAACACTATTGCAGCTCAAGCACCTGTTGCAGTTAAGCTTTCAAAAGAAGCTATAAATAGAGGAATGCAATGTGATATAGATACAGGATTAGCCTTTGAAGCAGAAGTGTTCGGTGAGTGTTTCTCAACTGAAGACCAAACTGAAGGTATGAGTGCTTTTGTAGAAAAAAGAGATAAAAGCTTCAAAAATAGATAGGAGGTTTATAGTATGAATTTTGCATTAACTAGAGAACAAGAATTTATCCAAAAGATGGTTAGAGAATTTGCAGAAAATGAAGTTAAGCCAATAGCTGCAGAAATCGATAAAAACCACAGATTCCCAGTTGAAACAGTAGAAAAAATGGCTAAGTTAAACTTATTAGGTATTCCATTTCCAACAGAATTTGAAGGAGCAGGTGGAGACAATCTATCTTACACAATAGCTGTTGAAGAATTATCAAAGGTTTGCGGTACTACAGGAGTTATCGTATCTGCACACACTTCACTTTGTGCTGCTGTTGTTAACCAATTTGGTACACCAGATCAAAAGAAAAAATACCTTCCAGACTTAGCTTCAGGAAGAAAATTAGGTGCTTTCGGTTTAACTGAACCAGGTGCTGGTACAGATGCAGCTGGACAACAAACTACAGCTGTTTTAGATGGAGATAACTACATACTAAACGGTTCAAAAATATTCATCACTAACGGTGGATACGCTGAAACTTTCATAGTATTTGCTATGACAGATAGATCAAAAGGAACAAAAGGAATTTCTGCGTTTATCGTTGAAAAAAGCTTCCCTGGTTTCTCAATCGGTAAAGTTGAAGAAAAATTAGGAATAAGAGCTTCATCAACTACTGAGCTTATATTTGAAAATTGTGTAGTTCCAAAAGAAAACCTATTAGGACAAGTAGGAAAAGGCTTTGGTATAGCTATGAAAACTCTTGATGGTGGTAGAATAGGTATTGCTGCTCAAGCATTAGGAATAGCTGGTGGTGCATTCAACGAAGCTAAAGCTTACATGAAAGAAAGAAAGCAATTCGGAAGAAGTTTAGATAAATTCCAAGGCTTACAATGGATGATGGCTGATATGGAAGTTGCTATTGAAAGTGCTAGATATTTAGTATACTTAGCTGCTTGGAAGAAAGATCAAGGTCTTCCATACACAGTAGAAGCTGCTAGAGCTAAATTACATGCTGCTAACGTTGCTATGGATGTAACTACTAAAGCAGTTCAATTATTCGGCGGATACGGATACACTGCTGAATATCCAGTTGAAAGAATGATGAGAGATGCTAAGATAACTGAAATTTACGAAGGTACTTCACAAGTTCAACAAATGGTTATCGCTGGCAACATATTTAAATAATAGAGGAGGACTGGCAGAATGAATATAGTTGTTTGTTTAAAACAAGTTCCAGATACAACTGCTGTAAAAATAGATCCTGTAACAGGAACTTTAATTAGAGATGGTGTTCCATCAATCATAAATCCAGAAGATAAACATGCTTTAGAAGAAGCAATAGTTTTAAAAGAAAACTTAGGTGCTAAAATCACTGTAGTTTCAATGGGACCTCCACAAGCTGAAGTTGCTTTAAGAGAAGCTTTAGCTATGGGTGCTGACGATGCAATATTAATAACTGATAGAGCGTTTGGTGGAGCTGATACATTAGCTACATCTCATACAATAGCAGCTGCTATAAAGAAATTAGATTATGATATAGTTTTTGCTGGAAGACAAGCGATTGACGGAGATACAGCTCAAGTTGGACCAGAAATAGCTGAACATTTAGATATTCCACAAGTAACTTACGTAGAAGAAGTTAAAGCTGATGGAAACAAATTAACTGTTAAGAGAGCATTAGAAGATGGATACGAAATAATCGAAGTTCAAACTCCATGTTTATTAACAGCTATTAAAGAATTAAATAACCCAAGATATATGAATGCTAAAAACATTTTTGAAATATTCAAAAAAGAAGTAACAATTTGGAATGCTGATGATATCGGTGTTGACAAATCCCTTATCGGTTTAAAAGGATCACCTACAAAGGTTAAGAAGTCTTCAACTAAAGAAGCTAAACAAGCTGGAGAAATTCAAAACTTACCAGCTAAAGAAGCTGCTCAATATGCAGTTTCAAAATTAAAAGAAAAGCACTACATTTAATAAAGTAGGAGGGATAAAGGATGAATATTGCAGATTATAAAGGCGGCGTTTGGGTATTTGCTGAGCAAAGAAACGGGGAACTTCAAAAGGTTTCACTAGAACTTTTAGGCAAAGGTAAAGATATCGCTGAAAAATTAAATACAAAATTAGTTGCAGTTTTATTAGGAAGTAACTTAGGAAACTTAGCAAAAGATTTAGTTGCTCAAGGTGCTGATGAAGTTTTAGCAGTTGACAGCGAATTATTAGCTAACTTTACAACAGATGGTTATACAAAAGTTATCTGTGACTTAGTAAATGAAAACAAACCAGAAGTATTATTTATCGGAGCTACTTTCGTAGGTAGAGATTTAGGACCTAGAATAGCAGCAAGATTAGGCACAGGCTTAACAGCTGACTGTACAGCTCTTGACATAGATGCAGAAAACGGAAACTTACTAGCTACAAGACCAGCATTTGGTGGTAACTTAATGGCTACTATAGTTTGTGCTGACCACAGACCACAAATGGCTACAGTAAGACCAGGTGTTTTCGGAAAATTATCATATGATGAAGCTAGAGCTGGAGAAATCAAAAACATAGATTCAGCTATTATTTCAGCTAGTGACATCAGAACTAAAGTTTTAGAAGTTGTTAAAAATGAAAAAGAAGCTGTTGACATCGGTGAATCAAAGATTCTTGTTGCTGGTGGAAGAGGTATAGGAACAAGCGAAGGAGTAGCTTTATTAAAAGAATTAGCTGCTGTTTTAGGCGGAGAACTTGCTGCTTCAAGAGCTGCTATTGAAAAAGGCTGGATCGACAAAGATGTTCAAGTTGGTCAAACTGGTAAAACTGTTAGACCTTCAGTTTACATAGCTGTTGGTATCTCTGGTGCTATCCAACATACAGCTGGTATGCAAGATGCTGAATACATCATTGCTATCAACAAAGATGCAGATGCTCCAATCATGAAGATGGCTGACCTTGCGTTAGTTGGAGATTATAGCAAAATCATTCCTGAATTAATCAATGAAATAAAGGCTGCTAAAGAGCAAGCATAATTTCTAAGGAACTTTTGGGTATAATAAATATATAATTTAGAGGAGGCTTATTCACATGAAAAAGATATGTGTTATCGGTGCTGGTACAATGGGATCAGGAATTGCTCAAGCTTTTGCTAGTAAAGGCTTCGAAGTAGTTTTAAGAGATATAAAGGATGAGTTCATCGAAAGAGGACTTAGCGGAATCAACAAAAACTTATCAAAATTAGTTGCTAAAGGTAAGATGGAAGAAGCAGCTAAAGAAGAAATCTTAACTAGAATCACAGGTTCAACTAACATAGAAGACGTTGCTGATTGTGACCTAGTTATTGAAGCAGCTGTAGAAAATATGAAAATCAAAAAAGACATTTTCGCTGAATTAGATAAAGTTTGTAAGCCAGAAACAATCTTAGCTTCAAACACTTCATCATTATCAATCACTGAAGTTGCTACAGCTACTGGAAGAGCTGATAAAGTTATAGGAATGCACTTCTTTAACCCAGCTCCAGTTATGAAGCTTGTTGAAATCATCAGAGGTATCACAACTTCTCAAGAAACTTACGATGCTATAAAAGAATTAACTTTAGCTATCGCTAAGGAACCAGTTGAAGTTGCTGAAGCTCCAGGATTTGTTGTTAACAGAATTCTTATCCCAATGATAAACGAAGGTATCACTGTTTTAGCTGAAGGAACTGCTTCAGTTGAAGATATCGACAAAGCTATGATGCTTGGTGCTAACCATCCAATGGGACCACTAACATTATCAGACTTTATCGGTAATGATATAGTTCTTGCTATCATGGATACACTATACTCTGAAACTGGTGACCCAAAATACAGAGCTTGCCCACTTCTTAAGAAGTACGTAAGAGCTGGATGGTTAGGAAGAAAATCAGGTAGAGGTTTCTACGATTATTCAAAATAATAATAACAACAATAAAGGATAATTTATTGTTTGCTTTAAAAACCGCCACTTAATTGTGGCGGTTTTTTTATAGAGAAATAAATAATTTAGAAGTAATCCTAAGATTTAGTCAGTTAAATTATTGGCGAAATTTTATAATGGAACTAGTGACTAGTAAAGTTATAATTGAAGTATGAATTCTAGTGTTTATAGAATACTTTGTAATTGTGCAGAAGGATAAAGGAATGATATAATATCATCAAGTGAAATTTTGTTTAGAGGTGGCTTATCTACCATTTAAACTTAACTAACTTAATCTAGAGTTCTGTCAATGATTAATCTCAGATTTGATAGAAAAGAATAGTATAAGGCATTTTAGGGCTTACTAGAGTTTTTCAATACTAATAATGAGACTAATGTAATGGATAGACATCAGATAAAAAATAAATAAGCTTTTATGGAGGAAGAATAGATGGATAGGTTTAAAAGAACACCAGCAAGAGAAGAAAAATTAGAAGATAGAATTACGAACTTTAATGAAGTTTGTACAGGATATGATGAAGACAGTGCTTTAACTGAAGCATCAAGATGTTTAAATTGTAAAAATCCTAAATGTAAAGCAAATTGCCCTGTAAATATGTCGATTCCTGATTTTATAGCTTCTATAAAGGAAAAGAACTATGAAGAAGCGGCAAGAATTATAGATAAACACAGTGCATTATCAGCTATCTGTAGCAGAGTTTGTCCTCAAGAAAAACAATGTGAAGGAAACTGTGTACTAGGAATAAAAGGTGAATCAATATCTATAGGTAACCTTGAAAGATTTGTATCAGACTGGGCAAGAGAAAATAATTGTGAGTTCTTAGATAAAGAAGAAGCTAATGGTAAGAAAGTTGCAGTAATAGGAAGTGGTCCAGCTGGATTAACTTGTGCTAGAGATCTTGCAAAGCTTGGTTATGAAGTTACGATATTTGAGTCAATGGATGTTCCAGGAGGTATCTTAATGCATGGTATCCCTGAATTTAGATTACCAAAGAAGACTATTGTAAAACATGAAATTGAAAAAGTTCAAAGAGTAGGTGTAAAAATAGAAACTGGTGTAACTATAGGTAGAGACTTTACATTAGATAGTCTTTTAAATGAAAAAGGTTTTGATGCCATATTTATAGGTGCTGGAGCAGGAATATCTAAAGAGATGAGAATCCCAGGTGAAAACGCTAATGGTGTTTATCCAGGTATAGATTTATTATCTTCAGTTAATACAAATGGAGGTCATAGTCCATTATTAAAGGCAGGAGAAAGACTAGCTGTTATCGGTGGCGGAAATGTTGCTATGGACGTAGCTAGAGTAGCTATTAGACTTGGTGCGAAGGTTCAAGTTGTTTATAGAAGAAGCGAAGAAGAACTTCCAGCTAGAGAAGTTGAAATTGAACATACTAAAGCTGAAGGTGCAGAATTTAATTTCTTAACGAACCCTATTGAGGTATTAACTGATGAAGAAGGCAAAGTTACAGGAATGAGATGTGTTAAAATGGCATTAGGAGAGCCTGATGAATCTGGTAGAAGAAGACCAGTGGTTGTAGAAGGTTCAGAATTTGTAATGGAAGTTGATAAAGTAGCTATGGCTCTAGGTAGTGATCCAAGCACAGAAGTTATGGAAGCTACTAATGGAGTAGAAAGAACAAAGTGGAATTCAATCATTATTGATGAAGAAACTGGTAGAACTTCAAATGAGAAAATATTTGCTGGTGGAGATATAGTAACTGGTGCAGAAACAGTTATAAAGGCGATGTCCGCAGGAAGAAAAGCAGCTAAAGCTATTGATGAATATTTAAAAACTATTTAGAGCATACTGCCCTAAGAGGTGATGCAATGGATTTTAAGAATATAGAAATAAAAGATGACAAAGTAATAGTAAAAGATGTAGTGAATTTTCAACTTGACCACGTATTTAAATGTGGACAATGCTTTAGGTGGGATGAAACAGAAAGTGGTACCTATATTGGAGTAGCTTTTGGAAAAGTTATAGAAGTTGAAAAGCAGGAAGCTGACTTGATAATCCACAATACAAGTGAAGAGGATTTTAATAGAATCTGGTTAAATTATTTTGATTTATCTAGGAATTATAGTGATATTAAGGCAGTTTTATCTGAGGATCCATTATTAAATAAAGCAGTGGTTTTTGGGGAAGGAATCAGACTTTTAAAGCAAGACCCCTTTGAGATGATGATATCCTTTATTATATCTGCAAACAACAGAATTCCTATGATAAAAAAAGAAATTAATTTAATAAGTAAAAAGTGGGGGCAAAAGCTTACTTATAAAGGGAAGGATTATTATGCATTTCCTTCAATAGAGGCTTTGAATTCTGCATCAGAGGAAGAAATAGAAAAGTGTGGAGTTGGATTTAGAGCTAAATACATTAAAGATACAGTAGCTCGGATTAATGATAATAATAACATAGACCAGATGATCAGTGGGACTGATGATCAGTGTCATGAAATGCTTAAGGAATACATGGGAATAGGCCCTAAGGTTGCAGATTGCATAATGCTCTTTAGCATGGGCAAATATTCAGCTTTTCCAGTGGATGTTTGGGTTAAGAGAGCAATGCAACATTTTTATTTAGCTCCAGATGTATCTTTAAAGAAGATTAGGGATTTTGGGCGTGATAAGTTTAAAGAACTTTCAGGCTTTGCTCAACAGTATTTATTTTACTATGCAAGAGAAAATCATATCCTTGAATAAAAGTATTCAAGGATAGCAAGTTGTTAAGTGAGAGAATTGTTAAGAACTCAAAACTCTTTTAACTATTTATAGTGTAAAAGATCGTATTATTCAGAAATGGATAATACGATCTTTTTATTGTTATATGAAAAGTGCAATACTCAGAAAGAAAATGCAAAATAAATTGACAGAATGCATGAAGAAGCATAAAATTATAATGTAAATAAACCATATTGGAGGAAATAAAATGTTTGCTGAAGAACGGCATCAGTTGATTCTTGATATGTTAGAAAAAGAAAAAAAGGTAATAGCAACTGAACTTTTAGCTAAGCTTAATGTATCAATTGATACTATAAGAAGGGATTTGATGGTTTTAGAAGAACAAGGTATGCTTAAAAGAACCCGTGGTGGAGCAATACCTAAAGTGAAAGTCTATAAACCTAAAAATTTTACAGGTAGAGATATTTTACATGTAAATCCTTTCTATCATGCTATTGCTAAAGAGGCAATCACATATATTAACGAAGGTGATGTTATATATTTAGGTGGGGCAAGTATCGATCATTTAATGTTAAGGTATTTACCAAAGCAGTTTAATTTTACAGTGATAACGAACTCGATAATTACAGCTGATGAACTTCGATGCTGTGATAATATAGATATTTATATTACCTGTGGGAAGGTAAGGAATCATGGAAATATGAGAGATGCTATGGCTCTTGAATTTATTAAGAATATACGTATAGATACAGCTTTTATATCAGGCCCATGTTTTTCAGCTAATTTTGGATTAAGTAACACTTCCTTTGAAGTAGCTGCTCTTCAAAGAGCAGTACTAGAAGCTTCGAAAAAGAGCATATGTCTTGTACCTAATTCCAAGTTAGCGGCGGAAGCAGTTGCAAAAGTGGTCGATACAAGGGGGATAGATATTTTAATTACAGATTGGGAAGCTGTTCAGGAGGAAATTGACCGAATTAAGGAGTTGGGTGTAGATGTTATCCTAGCGAGAGAAACTTAAAATGATTCCAGTTTTTTCGTTTTAATGTTTTTTAGACTACGATGCTTTATTAGAAAAAAATTAAAGCTCTATAGCTGTATGATATATGTATAAAAAGGGATGGTTTATGTTTTATGAAGGAAATTAAAATGAAATTTATAGATGATATTTCTGATTTTATATTTTTAGAAGACAAAATAGAGAGATCAGATATTATTTTTATTCCAGGAGGGTCTCATCCTGAACTAGGTGAATATGCCGCTGAATTATGGAAACAAGGGTTATCGTCTCTTATAATGCCTTCAGGTGGCGTAAGTATCAAAAGTGGAAAGTTTGCTGGAGTAAAATCTAAGAAAGATTTGTATAATAAGGATTACAAAAGTGATTGTGAATTTCTGGTGGATGTACTGATTACAAATGGCGTTGCAGAAAACTCAATTTTATGGGAAGACAAATCTTCTTGGACAAAGGAAAACGCAACTTTTTCAAGAAAGGTAGCTGATGATAGCAAGTTGGAAATTAAAAAAGCTATTCTCTGTTGTAAATCATTCCATGCTAGAAGAGTGCTTATGTGTTATCAGTTGGCATTTCCAGAAGTGAAGTTCTATATTCAGCCTATTCCCTATTATGAAGGTGAAATTCTTATATCAAAAAATAGTTGGTATAAAACTGAAGTTGGTATTAATAGGGTATTAGGAGAATTACAAAGATGTGGAAATCAATTTAATGAAGATATCATAAAGTTAAAGGAAGAGTAATGACCTAATAAAAAATGTTAACAGGTAATGGTGAGAAAGTATTTTAACGAAATTTTTTAGGAAAGTACCCCATAAAAAATATACAACCCTCTAGTTATCAGTGTAATACATGCTGATATAGAGGGTTAAATTAATTTGGTTATGTAGAATGCATAAAACTAACTTTTTTCAAAAATTTATAGTGCTAGCTTTTGTTTTTCGTTAATCTAAGAATTGTTAGTGTTATCAATGAGAAAGTTAAGGATAATGCTAAAATACCAATGGCACAATCCATAAAAAATTCCTGTGGAAGGATTTCAATTATGGGGTCAGTTACGGGATCTAATATCCAATTATCATTATTAAAAGCTAATTTGTGAAAAACCACAAAAATTTTATCAAAAGACAGTATAAAGGTAGTTACTAAAAGTATACTAAAGCCTATAATACTATAAGCAGAATACTTAAGAAAATTAAGCTTTCTTGGTCGCCTCATAACAGCCAAGGTGATAGTTACAGCTATCAAAATAGCTGTAGTGTATTTACAATAGTTAAATACATTTCGCACATCGGCAAAGTGTTGACTTCCTGATGGTGATGAATCTAAGGAAGGGGGATCGAATTCCTTTATACTATTGTTATTTATAAAATTTATGGTGTAATTATAATTTTCTTTAATTTCATCTATCGAAAGCGTTGTTGAGTTTACAATATCATATTGTACAATATCATAGTAATAAATATATTTTGTATTTAGTATAGCTAAAGAGGATAAGATTATTATTACTATGGTTAGGGATATAGTCATTATTGTATCTAATATTTTATTTGTCATTTAGCAGCTCCTTTGATTTAAGAGTTTAAGCTTATTAATATAAATTTTTTCTTAATAAACTTTATATTTTTATTATGTTTGAATTAATTTGGTTTTATTGTGCATAGAAGTAATAGTAGATAAAATATCATAAATGAGTTAAAGCATTAATAAATGGTGTACATGATTAAAAAAATTATAAATGGTTATATTTATAGTGTCTATAATATATTATAGACGAAATTTTAAGAAAAATAGAGATATTCCAAGTAAATATCTTATAAATTAAAGTATTTTCAGATAATTTACAAATTTAAATACATTTTTTATGAAATTAATCTTGATAATAATTAGAATATTAAGTATTATAAAAGTATAAATATTAGCACTCTATCAAGATGAGTGCTAACAACAAAATACATAATAAATTTAGGAGGGGTTTTATAATGAAACTTAGACCATTAGGCGACAGAGTAGTAATCAAGAGAGTTGAAGCAGAAGAAACTACAAAAGGCGGAATTATACTAACGGCTTCAGCGAAGGAAAAACCTCAGATGGCTGAAGTTATAGCAGCTGGTCCAGGAGGCGTAATTGACGGACACGAAGTTAAAATGGAATTAAAAGTGGGAGACAAAGTATTGTTCTCAAAATACTCTGGAAATGAAATAAAGTTTGAAGGTGAAGAATTCATTATTCTATCACAAAGAGAGATATTAGCAGTAGTTGAAAAATAAATTGTTAGAAACAATGTTAAAGTAAGTTGATAAAAAACATGTTAGATCAGGAGGAATAATAAATGGCAAAGCAAATTTTATTAGGCGAAGAAGCTAGAAGAGCTATGCAAAGAGGGGTAGATATCTTAGCTGATACGGTTAAGGTTACACTTGGACCAAAAGGAAGAAATGTAGTATTAGATAAAAAATTTGGATCACCATTAATAACTAATGATGGAGTTTCAATAGCAAGAGAAATAGAGTTAGAAGATCCATATGAAAATATGGGAGCTCAACTAGTAAAGGAAGTTGCTACAAAGACTAATGATGTAGCAGGAGATGGTACAACTACAGCAACGCTTTTAGCTCAAGCTATAATCAGAGAAGGGCTTAAAAACGTAACAGCAGGGGCAAATCCTATGTTAATAAGACAAGGAATCAGAAAAGCTGTTAATGCTACTGTAGAAGAACTTCAAAAGATTTCTAAACCAATAAACGGAAAAGAAGATATCACTAGAGTTGCGTCTATATCTGCAGCTGATGAAGAAGTCGGACAATTAATTGCTGACGCTATGGATAAAGTAGGTAACGAAGGTGTTATAACTATAGAAGAATCAAAATCTATGGGAACTGAATTAGATGTAGTTGAAGGAATGCAATTTGATAGAGGCTATTTAAGTCCATATATGGTTACAGATTCAGAGAAAATGGAAGCATTACTTGAGAATCCATATATTTTAATTACAGACAAGAAAATAGGAAGTATTCAAGAAATTCTTCCTATACTAGAACAAATTGTTCAACAAGGAAAGAAACTTCTTATCGTTGCTGAAGATATTGAAAGTGAAGCTTTAGCTACTCTAGTTGTTAATAAACTAAGAGGAACTTTCACTTGTGTTGGAGTAAAAGCTCCAGGCTTTGGTGATAGAAGAAAAGAGATGCTTCAAGATATAGCTATCTTAACCGGTGGTCAAGTAATATCTGAAGAATTAGGCATAGAATTAAAAGATGCTGAAATTTCAATGCTTGGTAGTGCAGAAAGTGTTAAAATCACTAAAGAATACACTACAATAGTTAATGGAAAAGGTACAAAAGCAAACATAGATGAAAGAATTCACCAAATAAAAGCTCAAATCGAAGAGACTACTTCAGATTTTGATAGAGAAAAACTTCAAGAAAGATTAGCTAAATTATCTGGTGGTGTAGCTGTAATTAAGGTTGGAGCTGCAACAGAAACTGAACTTAAGGAAAGAAAGCTAAGAATAGAAGATGCTCTTGCAGCTACAAAAGCAGCTGTAGAAGAAGGTATAGTACCTGGTGGTGGTACAGCTTATATAAATGCAATGAAGGTTGTTGAAACTTTAAAAGATGAAAACAATGAAGTTCAACTTGGTATAAATATAATAAGAAGATCTTTAGAAGAACCAGTAAGACAAATTGCTGCAAATGCAGGTCTTGAAGGTTCAGTAATTATAGAAAACATTAAGAATAAAGAAACTGGATTTGGTTATGATGCATTGCGTGAACAATATGTAGATATGATCAAGAGTGGAATTGTAGATCCAACTAAGGTTACAAGATCAGCTCTTCAAAATGCAGCATCTGTAGCATCATCTTTCTTAACAACAGAAGGTATAGTAGCGGATATTCCAGAAAAAACTCCAGCACCTCCAATGGGTGGAATGGGAATGGATGGAATGTACTAAAAATAAATATGAAAGCAAGGCTAGAAATAGCCTTGTTTTTTTATTCTTTAATTGATATAAGTTTTAAAACTGTTTATACATTTAGTAAGAATATCAGCAGTATAATCTATATATGAATATCAGTATTAAAACTATTGGAGAATATTTATACTTTTCAAATGCTAAGAATTCCATAAGGAAATAAATTGCAAACAAAGTTGTGGAATGGTTTATTTATGTGGTAATTAGTCAATGATATTAATGTATGTAAAATTAGTAAATAGGGAGTATATATGATAGTTTTAATAGTTTTAGGTTTTATAATAGGAAGTTTTTTGAACGTATGCGTATGTAGAATTCCATTAGGTGAATCTATAGTTTATCCAGCTTCAAGTTGTAGAAGTTGTTCAGAAAAGATAAAAGTCTTTGATCTTATACCAATATTAAGCTATTTGGTCTTGAAAGGAAGATGCAGAACTTGTGGTGAGAAAATTTCTATTAGATATCCCTTAATTGAGTTGTTAAATGGATGCTTATTCGGATTAATATATTGGAGATATGGTCTTAATCTTGTGTCTATAAAGTTCATTATAATGATAGAATTCCTAATTGTAATAGCGTTAATTGATTACGATACTAAATATGTTTACTCTAAAAATACTTATAGTGGAATGGGGATAGGATTAATTTTAGATATTTATTTGCAGGCTTTTAATAAGATATGCATAATAGATTATTTACTTGGATTACTTTTGGGTATTGTAACCATTGGAACTATAGTTGCAGTAACTAAGGCTATGGGAGCTGGAGATATAGAGATTTCTGCATTGATTGGAATTTTTGTAGGATGGAAACTAATGTTGCTAACAATCTTCTTTTCTTTGGTTATCGGTTCAGTTATCTCTATAATATTAGTAATTAGCAATAGGAGAGGATTAAAAGATGAGATAGCCTTTGGTCCTTATCTGGCAATGGGCTCAATTATATCCTGTTTGTACGGAACGCATATTATTGATTTTTACTTAAAAACAGTAATGTAAGTAGAACTAAATTTAATAAATTAGATATAGATCTTTTAGTGTTGAGGTTACATTAGAAGGGTATATGGTTATTTAAATATCAGTAAACCTTATAAAGAAGCTTTATTGAGACATATGGTATAGAAAAATAATAGGAGGAGTATATATAATGCAAGGAAAAACAGGCAAGGAAAGAAAAGGATTTACGCTTATTGAACTTATTATCGTATTAGCTGTTATGGCTATTATAGCAAGTATAGCCATACCAAATTTTGTTTCAGTAAGAGATAATTCAAAGCGTAAAGCAGATGCACAAAGCTGTGAAACCATAAAAAGAATGATGATTTCAGAAGTGGTTGAAGGAAGTATTAATGATGGAGATACCTTTACTTATTTACCAAGTGGTCCAACTTTGACTGATACTAATAATACACTTTCGACTAATACGGAAGCTTTATTGGCTAAAGAATTAAAGGATGTAAAGAAGCCTCAATTTAAAAATCCAATCGAGGACACAAATGGAGATGGAGAGTATACAGAGGTAACCGGTGCAGGAGTTAGTGCTCCAACTGTATATACTATTATTATTTCTAGTGGTAATGTACAAGTAAAAACTTCTTAAAAATATGAATTCAATTATACAGATGAAAATATATATTTTATAGTGCATGATTATAGAATTTAATGTTGTACAATAGGAATAAATTTAAGAATATGTAGTAATTACTAATAAGTATATTTTGGTGTATTCCAAAGAACTTGTAGAATTTTCACAGTTCATTCATTGACAAGAAAAGGTACAGAGTATATAATATCAATAATAATTTAACGAAAAAGCTCATATATACCCCGAATATGGCGGGAAGTTTCTACCAAAAACCGTAAATTTTTGACTATGAGTGAAAGAGAATATATAATTATAATAATATAGTTATTATATTGATTTCACTTGTAGATAATCGATGTAGTAGCTTTTTTTTATTGCAAAGATTTTATAAAAAATAATTAGCTAGAATGACAAAAGTTTTGATGTACTTAATTTACAGAATATCTACACAAATATATCCATAGGATTTTATTTTTCTATAGGAAATTGTGAAATTAAAAAAATGTGGATAATTTTAAAAATACACTCATTGAAGTGGATACTTTGAAAACTGTGAATTTTGATGTTTAAAAATATCCCTAACATTTTGGTTTATTATTTAAATTTAAGATCTATTTTAAAGAAATATTTTTATATGGGAGGCAAAATAATGGCAAGAATTCTTAAAACCGCTTATACTTTTGATGATGTACTTTTAGTACCAAACAAATCTGAGATTTTACCAAGAGAGGTAAGCTTAGAAACGAATTTAACTAAAACAATTAAGTTAAAAATACCTGTAATCAGTGCTGGTATGGATACTGTTACAGAAAGTAAAATGGCCATGGCAATAGCAAGAGAAGGCGGAATAGGAATTATTCATAAAAACATGTCTATAGAACAACAGGCAAGTGAAGTTGACAGAGTAAAGAGACAAGAAAATGGCGTTATAACAAATCCCTTCTATCTTCATGCAGATAATACTCTAAAAGAAGCAGACCAATTAATGGCTAAATACAGAATATCAGGAGTTCCTATAGTTGACCAAGATAGAAAATTAGTAGGAATCGTTACAAACAGAGATATGCTTTTTGTTGATGATTTATCACAAAAAGTTGGAGATGTAATGACAAGAGAAAATCTTATCACAGCTTTAGAAGGAACAAGCATTGAAGAAGCAAAGAAAATTCTTATGAAGAATAAAATTGAAAAATTACCTTTAGTAGATGAAAATAACGTTTTAAAAGGCCTTATAACTATTAAAGACATCGAAAAGGTAAGAATATTCCCTAATGCAGCAAAGGATTCACAAGGAAGATTACTTTGTGGTGCTGCTGTAGGTGTTACAGGAGACATGATGGAAAGAGTTGATGCTCTTGTAGCTGTAAGTGTTGACGTAATAACAGTAGATACAGCTCACGGACATTCAAAGGGAGTTTTAGATGCTGTAAGAACTATAAAAGCAAAATATCCAGAACTTCAAGTAATCGCAGGAAATATAGCAACAGCAGAAGCTACAAAGGATTTAATTGAAGCTGGTGCAGATTGCGTAAAAGTTGGTATAGGACCTGGTTCAATCTGTACTACAAGAGTAGTTGCAGGTGTTGGAGTTCCACAATTAACAGCTGTTATGGATTGTGTTGAAGAAGCTAATAAATATGGAATACCAGTTATAGCTGACGGTGGATTAAAATACTCTGGAGATATGGTAAAAGCTTTAGCAGCTGGTGCAAAAGTATGTATGCTTGGGTCAATGTTTGCTGGTTGTGAAGAATCACCAGGAGAAATCGAAATTTATCAAGGAAGAAGCTATAAGGTTTATAGAGGTATGGGTTCGTTAAGTGCTATGGCGAACGGAAGTAAGGATAGATATTTCCAAGAAGATAATAAAAAGTTTGTTCCAGAGGGTGTTGAAGGAAGAGTTCCATTTAAGGGTAGTGTAGTAGATACTATTTATCAATTAGTAGGTGGAATGAAATCAGGTTTTGGATATCTAGGTTCAAAAGACTTACAAACAATATACGAAACAGCTACTTTTGTAGTTCAAACTTCTGCAGGATTAAAAGAAAGTCATCCTCATGATATTTCAATAACAAAAGAAGCACCAAACTATAGTGTAAATGCATAAACAACTTTAATAAATTTCTATTTCGACTAATAGGGGTAGGCATTATAATTATTTTATAAAAGATTTGTTTAGAAATTATATGAGTAAATTAAAAGGTGGGAAGAGTTTAAACAAAAGAACTTTCCCCAAAGGAGAGCATTGATGGGAAGAGAATTAGTACTTGTAATAGATTTTGGTGGCCAATACAATCAGCTAATTGCAAGAAGAGTTAGAGAAAACAATGTTTATTGTGAAATAATACCTTACAATAAATCTCTTGATGAAATAAAAGCTAAAAATCCAAAAGCGATAATATTCACTGGTGGACCAAATAGCGTTTATGGTGATGATACACCAAAGGTAGACAAAGGCGTATTTGAACTTGGAATTCCTGTTCTAGGAATATGTTACGGACATCAATTAACTTGTCATCTACATGGTGGAAAAGTTGAAAGTGCAATAACTCGTGAATATGGAAAAACAGAAATCAACTTAGTGAATACAAGTAAGTTATTTAAAGGGATAGATGAAAAAGAAATCTGTTGGATGAGCCATACAGATTATGTATCAGAAGTTCCACAAGGCTTTGAAATAATTGCAACAACAGATCAATGTCCTGTTGCTGCTATGCAAAATGTAGAGAAGAATTTCTATGGAGTTCAATTCCACCCAGAAGTTGAACATACTCCATTCGGAAAGAAAATGCTTTCAAACTTCTTATTTGAAATCTGTGATTTAAAGGCAGATTGGTCAATGTCTTCCTTCGCAGAAGAAGAAATTAAAAAGATAAAAGAAATAGTAGGAGATAAGAAAGTTCTTTGTGCTTTATCTGGTGGAGTAGATTCATCTGTTGCAGCGGTACTTGTACACAAAGCTATAGGCAAAAACTTAACATGTGTTTTCGTAGACCATGGTTTACTTAGAAAAGATGAAGGTGATCAAGTTGAACAAATCTTCAGAGGTCAGTTTGACATGAACCTTATCAGAGTAAATGCTCAAGAAAGATTTTTAGGAAAGCTAGCTGGAGTTTCAGATCCAGAAGCTAAGAGAAAAATCATCGGTGAAGAATTTATAAGAGTCTTTGAAGAAGAAGCAAATAAGCTTGGAGAAATTGATTTCCTTGTTCAAGGAACAATCTACCCAGATATAGTAGAAAGCGGAACAGCAACTTCTGCTACTATCAAATCACACCATAATGTTGGTGGACTTCCAGAAGATATGGAATTTGAATTAATCGAGCCATTAAGAGAATTATTCAAGGATGAAGTTAGAGCTGTTGGAGAAGAAGTTGGAATTCCACATCACCTAGTGTGGAGACAGCCATTTCCAGGACCAGGTCTTGCTATAAGAGTTCTTGGAGAAATAACAGAAGAAAAACTTCACATAACAAGAGAAGCTGATGCAATCTTCAGAGAAGAAATTGCTTTAGCTGATCTTGAAGGCAGCATATGGCAATATTTCGCTTGCCTACCTAATATAAGATCTGTTGGTGTTATGGGTGATGAAAGAACTTATTGCCATACTGTAGCGTTAAGAGCAGTAACAAGCTCTGATGCTATGACTTCAGAATTTGCTAGAATACCTTATGAGGTTCTTGATAAGGTTTCTAGAAGGATTGTTAATGAAGTTAAGGGCGTAAACAGAATTGTTTACGATATAACTTCAAAACCGCCTGCGACTATTGAGTGGGAATAAAATATATAAATAATTAAAGATGAGAAAGCCTATTTTACAGTGTTTATTGTGATTAATAACTTGTAAAATAGGCTTATTTTAATATTGTTTCCCACCAAAATTCCCACCTACCAAAAGACTTAGAAATATTGGTTTACTAATATAGTATATATTATGTTGAGTAGATACTTTCTAGAAATTAGCAGTTATGATATTATGAATTTAGCAATTATTATATATATTTAGGAAGGGTGAAGAATTATTTTGAGTTTTTTGTTTAATAAAAGGTTATTGTTGGTTAAAAATACTATAGAGTTTATCGGATATGTCTGTATTTTTCTTTTTTTGAATATAAACATATATTTTATTATGAAACATTTTAGATTTGATGAGTATTTTATGTGGATTCCATTGATATTATGTTTTATTGTTCCAAAGTTAGGGTCAGTTTTTAAGTATAATTTATCTATTAATATGAGTTTAATAGTATCATTAGCTACGTTAATTGTTATTTACATATCAAAGACGAACTCAGTTATAAGAACTTTTTATGCTAAAAATGATAACTTCATTTTGACAGTATTAATTATAGCTTTTTTAATCAGTAGAATTATATCAGCTAACTATAAAATAGAGAATAAGGATAATGAAGAAAATAAAAATACATCAGAATTATTCAATTTATTATATGTCAATACATCAAAAGTACATGAAATAGCAATGTTAATTGATAATAAAGTAATGCAAAAAGTAGAAAAAGAACAAATATCAGAAGAACTACTAAAATCATCATATTCATATGGTATAAAGTCAAGTCTAGCAACATCAGATGCTTCTATCCAAAAACAAGAAAACTCCAAAAAAAGAGTATATGAAAATTTTGATGTTAAGACAACGAAATCTATAATGCTTAGAAAAATATATGATAAAGTAAAGCAAGATAATAATGAACAAAATAGAAATCTTAAAACTGGACAACTAACTATGTTTAAGGAAGTTGCTTTGCAGAGAAGAAATGTTGATGATACAGTTATGATGTTAAATGTTCTGCAAGATAGTAAAATAAAAAATCAAGGTGATGATGCCATAGAAATAAATATGAATAAAATGATGGAGAAAATGTTAGATGATTTTACAATAGATTATGTGTTTGAGGAAAAGTTGAGAGATAGCGAGTCAAATACTAAGTATATATTTCAATTATCATATAAATCTAATGAAAATTTTGAAAACGGGTATCAACATAATGATTTACAACTTGGAACGCTTAGTTTAATTGGAATTTATAGAGGTGAAATTGATTTTTCAAAGAGAGAAAGCGTATCATCCAAATTTCTTGAAGTGATGTCTGATTCCTATAATAATTCTACAAGTACACAAAATGATGATGTTATGAAAAGTAGTATTGTACAAGGAAGTCAACAGTTATTGCCATTTGAATTTAAACACAATAAGTTGAATGAAAAATACCATCTAATTGATATAATAGCAATTATTCAAGAATTAAATATAGAGGAGTCTCAGTAGCATGGAGAAAATATTATATGTTTATAGTAGTGAAAAGATAGAAGATTTAAAAAAAGATTTTAATCATAGTCGTATTATTAGTATAAGTTATATTCTTAATATGTTTGCAAATATAGAGAATATTGATGATGAAAATTTTGATGAATATATAATTGATCTTACAACGTTAGCGTTTGAACATGGCTATTATAAGTTATTTATAGAAGGATACATATATAAACTTACAGATGAATTTAAAAATGCTAAATTTTTAGTTAACAACTTGCAAAAAGATTCTTTTCTTGATAAATTTCCATATATATTTGATTCCATAAATGATAAATATGTCGTAAAATTAGATGATAATGTAAAAAGAAATGAAGATATTATAGAAATGAGCAATAAGTATAGTGAATCTATGCCTTTATTTATGTATAGTAACACAATGTTGGATAATATCACTGTAGAATATAAGATTATATCTATTGGATGTCTTTTTAATGGAGTAGAGGACTTGAGTTTTAAATTTAATATGGAAAGTATAAAATCATTTTTTGATTGTAATGAAATACAATACATAGATATTACTCAAGTGATTGATTTATTTAAATTGAGAAAAGATTTAATATTAACTTTTGAAATTATACTTAGACAAATTTTTATTTATAAGAATGATATTAAATTTTTAATTTGTGATGAAAAGTCAGATGACATAAAGAGTTATTTACCATTTACGTTTAAAATAGATAATGATTTTTTTAACAAGGAAGAAATAGTCCATAAATCTATACAAGAGACTACTAACAAGCATAATCTTAAAGAAATATTCAATATAATTAATTATAGGTTAAAGGGGCATGATGATTTTAAAAAAGACTTCAAATTTAATTTAGAAAAATATATGTTCTTAAATAAAATAGGAGAACGTAAAATATTTTCTATTTTCTTAACTGGAGAATCTGGAATAGGAAAAACCGAATTTGCTAAAATGCTTTCAGATATAATGTATCCATCTGAAAGTTTAATAAAAATTAACTTTGGTAATTACTCTAACGAAGGTGTATTAAATAGCTTGATTGGTTCACCTCTAGGCTATATTGGGAGTGAAGATGGAGGAGAACTTATCAACAAAATGAAAATTTCAAATTCTAAAATAATCTTAATTGATGAATTTGAGAAAGCAACTCCAAGTGTATTTCATTTCTTCTATGAACTTTTAGAAGATGGTAAATTTACTGATAGGCATGGGGTTGAACATAGCATGGATGGATATATTATCATATTTACTTCTAATATGTCACGAAAAAGATATATTGATAATGTCCCAGATCCTTTAAAGTCAAGATTTGATATGGTTTATTGCTTTGTTGATTTGCCTGCAGAAGAAAAGAAAAAATTTGCTATAGAAGTGGCAGAAAAACTAATAGGAAAAATCTATCAAAATGAAAATATACAGATAGAGTTTACCTCTATAGAAAATGAATTAGATAAAATAATTACACATAATAATTTACGAAGTATAAAAAGAAAAGTTGAGGATGTAGTGATAACAGAGTATTACAAATCCGTAGAGAAAATAAAAATTTCAGAGCCATTGAAGATTTAGGAATAAAGATTATGAAAGATAATAAAGTTTTAGGAGACATTAATAATTTCGTTATTGTAAAGAATTAGAATAATGAAAGGATATATAAGGAAATTATTGTAACTGTCAAATAGAATACTGATTTAAGTAAAAAAGCCTGTTCTATAGTGTTTATTTTAGTTAATAATCTATAAGATGGGCTTGTTTTAAATTTGTTCCCACCTGTAAATCCCCCATAAGAAATCAAGGGTAAAAATGAGATTAAATAATTAATTTTGTACTTTCTATTTTAGAGGTATAAATATGAAAAAAGGTGATAATGAAGGGAGAAAAAGTTTCTCCTTTTATTTGACGTTATTAAATAAGTTTGATATTATTAACCTAGACATATTTGAAAGTAGGTGTAATTATGGATTTGCAAGTAAGAATTTCTATAGAAACTGCTGAAATGTTTGAAGAATTAAAGAATTATTATCAAAAAACAATGGATATAAATTTTTCAAAAAGTGATGTCCTTATTAAAGTGGTTTCTGATGCAAATGATAATTGGGAGCAGATAGATTGGAAGTTTGTTAATGAAAAAAAAATCAAGATTAATAAATATGATATTTCTGAAGGTTCTTTACGTCCAAAACTTCAAGTAACTTTTGATGTTGAAGAAAAATTAGATGAGCTTAAGGATATATTATCTCAAACATTGAAACTTCGTAGTGTTACTTTGGGAGTGTGTATTAAGCACATTTTAAAATTTGCGTTACTTGAGATACAGCTACAAAAGGATACGGATATTAAGATTAAAGATATTATTGAAAAGAATAAAAGTAAGTATCTAACAGAGTTATACAGTGAAGAAACACAATTAGCTATTGAAAAATTTACAACTGATATTTTGATTGAATTAGAAAGTTATGAACTTCAAATAAATAAAAAATAATTAATCATAAAAAACTCGATATAAGTATCGAGTTTTTTTATTTATTTAAAAGGAGAATTAATGTCAATAAAACTTCTCAAATCAATTGACATTTATCGTAATCAAGTGTAATATAATTTTAAGGAGAATTTGTGGAGAATTTATGGAGAAAATATGGCAAGTAAATTTTGAAATTAAAAAATTTAAAAAATTTACCATAAGGGAGGGGTTATAAATGTTCGTATTGTTTATTAGATTACCAACTAAGCACTATTAGGTATATTTATTATTAATTTGTAAGGGAGATTTACTTTATGAAAAATACTAATATCTATATAATTTTTAAAACAGAGAACATTATTTTAGAAAACTTGAGTATCGACTTCATTAGGAGAATACAGAAACTAAAAACAGGTTTTTCGGAGGAATTCGAGTTTCCTAAAGCTCAATGGAATTCTCTAAGAAATAAATTACCGGTTACCTACAACATTTATGATACTACTTTATTTAAAATCGCTGAGAACTTAATAGTGGCTAAACATTTGAGACATAGAACCACAGATGAATCTTTGTATGATCTAATAGAAAATAACCCAAGTTACAGATTTTATCCTAAATCATTTTATTACTCAAAAGGAGGTCCTTATTATGAAAGTAAAAGAGAATAAAAAGAAGACTTTATTCATTAGTTTACCAATTTTTATATTTATCCTAATTTTTAGTTCTTTATTTTACATATATAAAGGTAAAGAAAATTCTATAGAGTTAGAAAGAGAGCCTGCTGTAGGAGAGGTGAGCTTTTTAGATGAGAATAGTTCAGCATATATTTGGAATAAGGTAACTATAAAGTATATTTATGACGGTATAAGGTGGCAGAAAATTAGTGAAATTCATAGCAGACCATATGTAGAATCATCAATAAGTCAGTATCTTGATAACTTAAAAGGTATAGGGATAGATATCCCTAAATACAAAGGCTATGACAACGAAGAGGTATCACAAAGTTTTTGGATGTATATGGGCGAAGGGATTAAATCTGAAATAATCATAAAAAAACTAGAAATTCAAAGGAACAAATCAAATGTCTAATTTAAAGGAATCAGCATTTTGTCAACCAAATAATAATTCAGATACTGATTGGAAGGAAGTAATATATCCCACGACAATAGAAACTGGTTTATTTAGCTTTATTATACTTACTGCTTTTATAATATTAGAAACTTATTTTTTCATTCGATTAAATAGAGTTATTCCACCATTATATATTAATGTACCCATTATCTATAGGAGTATTAGATTTAATGGTTTGATAAATATCGTAGTTCTATTACTATGGGGGTATTCCATCTATGAGGCTATAAAATTATATATGAGAATAGACAAAAATAAAACTAATCCTACGATAGAAAAAAGTTTAGTCTACATGATTCATAGTTTAAAGCTTTTTGATGAAGAATCATTCGAGATAGAAAAGGATGGAAAGAAAAAAATTGAAAAAAGAATAGTTAGAATCATAAGGATTTTTTATAATGATGACGACAAGAAGGTTTATGTTCGTATTGCGAAAGATGGTGATAGATTTACAAAAGAAGCTGCTGCACTAGGTAATAATTTAGAAAGTGCATTAGGAATGAATTTAGATGTAATGAATACAACTGTTAACTATGTCGAATATGTGTTTTTGAAATACAATGACAGAAGACTTGACTTAGCTACAAGTATTAAACAAAAGACGTTTGACATTATTAATATTTCAGGAAATATATCTTATCAATTAAGTAAAACACCACACTCACTAATAGTTGGTGGAACAGGAAGTGGAAAGAGTTTCTTTATCTTAGGTAAGATAGTTTCCTATCTAAGTTTAACTCCACAAGCAGATTTATATATTATAGATCCTAAGAAAGCAGATTTATCCTTATTAAGGTTTATAGAAGGTTTTGAGGATAAGGTAGCAACTGAACCCAATAAAATAGCTAAGTTATTAAGAGAAGTAGTTGAATTAATGGAAAAACGTTATTCTGAATATTTTAACGATATATCCGCATTTGGAAGACTTATAGCGATTTTGGGTTATCCCCTGTCATTGTTGTATTTGACGAGTTCTCTGCATTTCTTCATTCTGTAGATAAGAAAATTAGTAAAGAAGTATTGGATTATGTTTTTACAATCGTAATGAAAGGTAGGCAAGCAGGAGTAATGATAGAGATACTTATGCAAAGACCATCAGCAGATGATTTGCCTACAAATATTCGTTCTCAAATGGGTTTTAAAGCAGGATTAGGAAACATTGATTCAATTGGATACAAGATGATATTTGATACTAATAATGTGGAATATAAAACAGTTACAGAAAAAGGTGGAGGATATATTCAAATAGATGGGGTGCATACTTGTCCTGTTTATTTTGAAACACCTTTTATTAATAAAGATTTTGATTTTATTAAAGAGATAGATAAATTAATGAAGTCTAAAAATGAAAAGCAATCATGATAATTGTTATTTTAATAGATGATTGTAGGCGGTAGCTCTGCTATCCGAATGGAATGGCCGAAAATCTTCTATTTAAATGACAATTGAGCGATAGCTCTGAATATTAAAAATTCAGTTAAAACGAACTACCCAGTGAGTAACACTGGGTAACTAAACTCAAATGGGATATCTTGAAGCCTTGAAATATAAGGGTTAAGAGCATATATAAAATTCCGAGATTTCGGAAAAGTGAAAAACTAAAATCTAGAGAATAAAAATACAAAACTTAAAAAAGGAAGGTATTAAAAATGGAAAAATTAATTTTAAAAAGTTCAACATTACACAATTTAAATGACTCAGAAAGTATAGAATTAGGAGATTTATTTTTTGATATTTGTCAATTTAAAGTTCCTGTAGCAATGGTTGTTCCTAAAGAAGGTATTAATGTTAAACTAGAAAAAGCAAAAAATTTAAATGGAGAATTAGTTGAAACAGGAAAGTATACTCTACTTTTTAAGGTATACGATAGAAATTTTATTGAATTAGTGCTACAAAATGGGTCTACAGAAATAGGAAATCCAATAACAGTAGTTGTGGAAGGGCAGACTAACATTCCAAACTTAGATAATTTCGAAGAAGGAGAATTTATTCCAATATCTTTTAAAGGTCTTAAAATTAAACCTAAAAAGATATATAAAAAAGTATTTGTAGGACAAGGTAAATCAATGGTTGATGCTTGGCTATATGACGCTATTAAAATAGAAGCAGATAATTACATTATAGGTAAAGCAAATGAATCAAAAGAAAAATAATCAGTGTTTAATTGATTACTTACGTTGTTCAATTCCGGGTAGTAATTTTTCTACTGTGGCTAATAATATTCTAGGGATTCCTTTTTCAGAGTTTGCAGGTTCAAATTTAAAGGGATCACCGTTTCCAACTTATGATAGTTGCATTAGTTTTGCTAATATTAATCTTCATTCAAGTCAAACTCATAATAATATTCTTATAGATATGAGTGGTCAAGCTTGTAGGCAGTATGAAGAGTATATGTGCAGAATTGAAGGGTGGCACTGGTACAAGTTAATTTCTTTCATACTAGAAACCAAAGGAATATTTTCTAGAATCGATTTAGCTTTGGATATATTTGATGATTCAAGTCCATCTGTAAAAGTTCTACAAGATTATGTTAAACGAGGACAGTTAAGTACAAAAAGTCATAAATTTGTTGAAATAAACAGTGGAAGAATTTTAGATGGAAAATTAACTGGATTTACACTCTATATAGGTTCTTCTCCACAGATACTTAGAATTTATGATAAAAAACAAGAAAGAATGGATAATGTAGGAGAAGTTTTTAATGTAGAAAAGTGGGTTAGGTGGGAATTGGAGTTGACTGGTAAGAAAGCTATGTTAGTAGCTTTTAAAATATCTAGCGGTAAACCTCTTAATGCAATAATAAAAGGAATTTTATCAGCTCATTATTCATTTAAAACAAAACCTAAAAGTTCTAGTGATTTACATAATAAAAATAGGTTACCTAATATGAGATGGTGGGAAAAATTTGTTGATGGAATTGAGGTTATACCTTTAAAAGTTCAACGTGAAAAAATAACATTAAAAAAGAAAAAGAAATGGATTGAAAGAAATACTGTTAAATCAATAAGTATGGTGTACGAAGCTTTTAGAAGTGTATATGGAGAAGAATATGCAGAAATTTATTTAAAAGAATTAATTGAAATTGGAAAAGAAAAAATTACTAAATTAGATGAAACGTTAATAGAGCAACGTATATTAGAACTTGTAAGTGAAGATGAATATTAAAAATGGAAGGAGCAGATTTAGTTGAGCGTAACAATATGTAAAGATGATTTAATTGAAATGGGATATAAAAAGTATCAAGCTATTTCATTGATTAGGGAAGCGAAAGCTATAATGGTGCAAAAAGGTTGTCCGTATTATAATAACAAGAGATTAGGGAGAGTTCCAAGAGAAGTAGTTGAATCTATTTTAGGAGTTTCTTTAGTTTTAGAAATGAAAATAGCAAATTATGAATAAAACACAACAAAAAACAAAATATCAAGGAGTATATGTTGATGATAAAGGAAACTATTTTTATCAGACAGAGTTTGGAATAGATAGAATTACAGGTAAAAGAGTAAGAAAAAAGGGAAGAAAAGATAGGAATGGTAAGCCTTTTTCTTCCGCTTCAGAAGCTAACAAAGAGTTAACTCGCTTAAAAAGAGAATATCATAAAGTTAATTCTTATGCAAATTATAAAATGACATATGGGCAATTCATGAATGAAGTATATATACCTTATTATAAAACAGAGGTCGAACAAAGTACTTTTGATGTTAAAAAAAGAATATTAGAAAAGATGAGGGATAGATTTAGTTCTGTCCCACTTCGTTCTATTTCTGTAGAGCATGTACAAGAATTCCGTACATGGTTGTTAACAAGTAAAGAAAATGGTGGAGCAGGATATTCTCAATCATATGCTAGTCTTATTTTTGGAGTGCTACGTAAGAGTTTAGATAAAGCGATAGAAATGCAATATTTAGAGCAAAATGTATCTAAAAAGGTTAAAGCAATTCAAAAAGGAAAAGCAATAGTTCCATATTGGACAAAGCGAGAATTTGAAAAAGTTATTAATCAAATTTATATAGAAGATTTTTATGAGCATTTGAATTTTGTTATGTTATGGGTTTATTATATGACAGGAATTCGTGTAAATGAAGGTACTGCATTATATTGGAACAATGTTGATTTTATTAAAAAGCGTTTAAGTGTTCATCATATGCTTATTATTAAAAATAGGGCAGATTGGAAAAGGAACTCATATACAAAAACAGAAGATGGAAAGAGAATAATTGCTTTAGATGATGACACTATAAAAATTTTAAAAGCGTGGAAAAATAGACAAAAAGAAATAGGATTAGGCGGGGAAGAAGATTTTGTTTTTAGTTATGACGGATTTCCAATGATTAAGTCAACGATAGCTAGAATAATTAATCGTTATTCTAAGTTTGCAGGAGTAAAGAAGATACAAGCAAAAGGATTACGACACTCTCATGCTTCTTATCTTATTAATGAATTTAATGTGTCAGTACTTGTTCTATCTCAACGTATGGGGCATTCTAGTCCTGAAATAACCTTAAAACATTATGCACATATGTGGAGTGGAGCAGATACTGAAATAGTTGGGAAAATAACTGGTAATATAAGTATTAAAACTGCTGAAGTAACAAAAATTAAGTTTAATGGGAATCAAACATTGAAAAAATAATGTAAGACTTATGTGCTGAATGGAGAATGGCGTAGCGGACCATTTACAGTGAGAGGGGACATGATAGCCTGTTTGGTATGAGCCTATTATTCAAAATAAGAGGCTTGGTAGGCTCATAAGAATTATGTCCCCAGAGGCTCACTGTCAATGGCATTTGGAATGGAGTGTTTATAAGAAATTAAATATAAGTATCTGTTTAAGAAACGTGTTGATTTTTATTATTTAGTTTTATGCAATATAAATTAAAAAATGAAAGGTACATAGTATATACAATTTATATGGTGAGGGGCTTAATAACAAAATTAAATAGATTTTAGAGAAGGTGATCTAATGTATAGTTGCTATAAATGTAAAACAAGCGTAGGGAAAAATCATTTTACATCATATGACGGACGAATATTGTGTGAAGAATGTTCTGTAGGGGTAAAACCCTGCAATGATAGACAAAAGCTACTATGTGAAGATATAGAAGAAGGATTTTATTACTTTTATAAATTTGATTTATTTATAAAGATGAAAATTGAAAAAGTTATCTTTTTAGGTGAAGAAACTCAAATATTATTTGAAGGCGAGAAGGGTCACTTAAGTATTTGGCTTGATAGTCAAATCAAAAAAATTTCAAGGCCTAGTAACATTATTCAAAAGTTTAATTGGTGTTATATCCTCAAAGATAGTGAAGAAGAAATATTAGGGTATATAGGAAGACCACAAGATTTGAAGTAGGTAGTGATTGAAATATAATGGAAAAGTAGTTAAGGTGTTTTATGAAAAAGGAAAGGATGAAATGTAACATGTAAAAAGTGAGAAATATTATGGTGAATATGATATAATCTTCATGTAATTTAACCTACCTTGAAAATAATGTATGAGTTTTATGGGGGAGCATATATGAAAGATTTATCAATTTGGGTAAGTATAGCAACTCTTGTAACTGCTTTAACTGGATTACTTAATATTTTGGTATTACGAAAGCAAACAAGAGATTCATTAAAACCAGAAGTAATTATTTTAGAAAACAAGATATCACTATTTTGGAATTATTCGGTGTTTGGTAAAATCCTTACACCAGGATATTGTGTGAAATCTGAAAACTTGAAAGAAACCGAAGTTTTTATTGACAAAGATCAAACGGTTTACGAAACACATGTAATTAGTTTATGTATAGCTAACATTGGAAAAGAGTCAGCAAAAAATATAAAAATTACATGGGACATTGATTATTTAGAATTAATAAATGTCCTGAAAACTTTCGATAAAGAGAATCAGTTTAAAGTTGAATTTGGTGATGAAAACCTAGATACAATTTTCTTTTACGATGAAGAACAGAAATTTGGATTAGGAATCCCTTTAAATGAAATATCAAGTGTGCAGTACATATTACCTGTTGCTAAGAATTCTAACCTTGTAGAAGTTGAAATGCCTACATGTTTCAGATATATTTATGCTGCTATGCTCAAGTTAGAAAGTGAAAACCATGAAATGACATATATGTTAGATAATTTGAAAGTAAATGTGACTATTGAGTATAAAGATATATCTTCTAATCGGTATAAATCTAAATTCATTATCAAGTTCGAACGTATTGTGTCATATAAAGCAGAAGGTGTACAAGACAAATTAAAGAGAGCTATGGACTTAAAAATGAAGGTTACAAAAACATGGTAATGAGTTATAGATATTCTTAAAATATTATTATAATTATAAACTTAGTTAAGTATTAGCAATTATATATTGACATAATTGCTAACTTATATTGAAGGGTGTTGCAAATTTTATAGTTTCTCAGACATAGTAATAAATTAGTAGTTAGTACCGTATTATTCAAACAAATAATGCGGTGTTTTTTATTCGTAATTCAAGAAAATGTAGTTAATGTTTTTTGAAAAACAAAAAAGCTGAATTCTAGATAAAAATGAATAATCCCCCCTGTGCCCCCCACCAAATTAGTGTTGTTTTTTATAATGGTAGAGCTTAAGCAGGTTGTAGGATTATAGTTACTATTGAGTGGGAATAACTTCTGATGAAAATTTCTTACAACATTTAAAATAAATATATTTTACGAAAAATAGAAAGTGTTTATGATAATTCAATTTTAAAAGAATTTCATAGACACTTTTTTCGTTTATTGAGTGTCTTCAAGAAGTGATTTAGAAATGTCCCAAATTGATGTCAAAACCACCAGAGTTAAAACAAGATAAGTTATTTCAAGAGTTTATGAATCATAACAAATAAAAGGAAGGTAATCGTGTACTTTATATGCTTATAGTTCATAATAAATCTAATTTGGCCATGTAAGAATTTTGATGCTTACAATGTTATTGAATAATATCACTTGTAAACAAAAATAATAAGTTTGATTTATTTTATACGAATCGAAAAGAGGTAGCTTATGAAAAAATGTATTTCTAGAAGAAAATTAATTTTAAATATAATAGCTATAACTTTCATTGGAATATTCCTTATATACCAACCAAAAGTTTTTAATGGTAAAAATCTGCCCATTACAGATTCAAAAGATAGATTAGAATTAATAAAAGAAAGAAAAGTAATGAATGTTGTTATATCAGATAACAACTATCCTTTCTCCTATATTGATCCAGAAACTAATGAACTTACTGGGATTAATGGTGATATCATAAAAGAAATTGCACGACGCCTTGGTTTAGAGAGGGTTGAAGTCAAAAAAATAGTACCCTTCGAAGATTTACTGACAGAATTGAATAATAATAAAGAGATAGATGTAATGTCAGATAGAATGTATGCAATAGAAGAACGTAAAAAAATAGCTTTGTTCACTGATATACTATATAAAGAATGGGAAGTAGTGGTTATACCTAAATTTTCAAAAATAACTGTTAAAGAAGATTTAAAAAATGCAGTTGTCGGTGCACAAGAAGGAACTGTTTTTTTAGATTTGGCTAATAAATGGAAAGAACAAAAACTTATTAAAGACGTTGTCGTCTTTGATAATCAAGCTAATTTAATGTCAGCAATTAATACCCTTAAAGTTGATGCGGGAATAACGGACTCTATTCTTGTATCTTATTTAATATCAAATAATCCTAAATTGTATTTAAAGACCTTATATCCCTATGAACCAGAACTTCCAGGTTTAATAGCATCAGCAGTAAGGAAAAATGATGTTTCATTAGCAAACGCAATTAATAAAGAAATTGATGGAATGAAAAAGGATAAAACACTGCTAAAAATTCTTGAAAGTTACGGACTTAATCAAGAAAATTTTGTTCCAGCGGATAATCCCATTACTTGAAGTTTTATTCTTTTTAGATTTACCTTAGTAAGGTTTTTATAAGGATTCTTTTACTATTGTTACCTCATTAAAATAATTAGGGGGATTGCGAAGGTAGCTTAAAATTAATTAAGTTACCTTCAGTTATGTATTTAGATTATAGACAATTAATTAAATATATATTCATTGATATAAATATATATTTAATTAATAAAGTTTTAGAAAAGAAAAATAACCTATTAAAACTAAAGGGGAAAATGTTTCAACGTGATTTATAGATTAAACTAAATATAGATTTTGAAAGTTTTATGAAATTTATATAATATGGTAGAAATAAAAAGGTATTGATAAAATAATATGAAAATAATATAATGATTGTTCAATAAACAAATTTGGGGGAAGACTTATGAGTATAAAAATGATACATCATATATGCATTCAAACAGATAAATATGAAGAATCAGTAGATTTCTATACAAGGATATTAGGGTTTCAAATAATTAGTGAAACACCGAACTTCCACGGGAGGGATTTTAATACATGGATAAAATTGGGGAAATTCATGATAGAACTTCAAACACCTAAAGAAGGTGATAATTTTAATAAGTGGAGTTCTTTAAATGCTGGGCCAGTACATATGGCGTTTATGGTTGATAATGTAGAACAAGAATATGAAAGAATTAAAGCTTTGGGATATGAGGATTTTAAACTAAAAAATGGTCAAGTAGTTTATAAGGTACTTGGAGAAAGTCTACTTAAGATAAAAGCTCCCGAGGGAACTGAAATAGAAATGAGAGATACTGATATTGTATAAACCTTATAGTTGGAATGTATTTGTTTGAAGCTGTAGATAAATATAAATACGAATTAATAAAACTTAAAAGAGATAAGCTTAAAGACAGTACAGTTGTAGTGTCTTTTTTATATTTAATAAATCTTTCTTATAAAACGAATTTTGAAATTTATGATACACAAAAGTAACTTTAAATTAATGGATGGATTTAGTATAATCATATACATATTATTTATTTACAGCTGCAACATTAATTGGTTTAAAGTTATCATAGGGTATTTGGATATTGTCAGATGGAAAAATCAGAATTTATGGGGGAAGAGAGAATGGCTAAGAAAAAAGCGGGGATACTTATTATATTATTTATATCAGTACTTGCTTTCTATGCTGTGAGAATTAATTATAATTCAAGAGGATTCGTTAATGCACTAATAAATAAAATTCAGGGAAAAACACTGAATGCTGAGTTTCAAATAAAGATTAAATCAGGAAATTTATCTACAGACTATAATATAGATCAAGTTCTTAATGACATAGAGGAATTGAGGCTTAACACTTTAAATGTTCCTATAGTGATAAATATAGATAGTCGTACATCAAGTAATATGGTAGTAGATGAAAATAGTAAGAAAAGGGCAATAGACTTAGTTAAGAAGCTAAAAGGTAAAAAAGTAAATATAATATTAGAAGCTTATCCATGGATAGAGAATGGAAGTATTGGTGAAACAGCATGGAATCCTGATAATATAGATAACTTTTTTTATAATTGGAAGCATAATGTGTTAAAAGTTTTGATTGATGAAGTTGCTGTGCCATATCATGTAGATGCATTAAGTATTGGAACAAGTTTTGTAAATATGGAGTCTCAAGAAGAAGATATGTGTGACTTGGTTGATTATGTACGAACTTATTATAAAGGGCTAGTGACTTATAGAACTAATTTTTGGATTACAGCAGTATGGAAACCAGAGTTAACTAAGGAATATGAAAAAAAACTAAATAATCTGGTGTTTTCAAAGTTAGATTTTATTTCTATAGCAGCTTATTTTGAGCTTACTAATAATGATACAAATACAATTGATAACTTGGTTAGTTCACTGTATAGTACACAAATATATGATAGAAAACAAAATGTAGTACAAGAAATCAAAGGATTTTATGATAAATGGGATAAGCTAATTTTCTTTGGAGAGTTAGGATTTCCTAAAACAAATAAAGCCTCAATCCATCCATATGATCCATATTTATCTGATATTATGAATAATCTAGAGCAAGCAAATTGTTTTGAAGCATATAGAAAGGTATTTGAAAGTTGTTCTTGGAACCTGGGATTTTCAATATTTGCTATAGGTGAAACTAGTGCAGAGAAAAGATATTATCCAAGTAAAGAGAGTGTTGAAATCATCAAGAGATGGTATACAAGTAGTGATAATTAGTAAGACTTGAGTAAGTAAATTTAAAACTATTTATAAGTGTGAAACAGAAAGGAATAGTTCACATGAGGGGAATTGTTAATGGTAGAATTATCACAGTAGATAATGTGTTAGTGGGAAAAGTAATTTTATTTGAAAAGAAGATTATAGATATAATTGATGAAGACTGCTTAGAACAGTATAAAAGGCAAAATTCTGTGAAGTATATAGATATAATAGATGCTAAAGGAAATTATGTCTCTCCAGGTTTTATAGATATACATATACATGGAGCTGGTGGTTGTGATACTATGGATGGCTCGATAGAAGGGTTAACAATTATTAGCAGAACTCTTTCTAAAAGTGGTGTCACTTCTTTTTTACCAACCACTATGACTATGGAAAAAGAAAAAATCTATAAAGCATTAGAAGTTATTAAAAATGCAAAGGGTAGGGAGATTGGAGGAGCAAGAGTATTAGGTGCCCATTTAGAAGGGCCTTTTATAAATGAAGCCTATAAAGGTGCTCAAAGTGAAAAATTTATTGTTGAACCTTCTTTTGAATTTATAGAAGAATATTTAGATGTTATTAAGATAGTAACTTTAGCGCCAGAAAAAGATAAGGATCATAAATTTATAAAGCAGCTGAAAGAAAGTAGTGATATTGTCATATCAATGGGACATACAAATGCTGAATATGAAGAAGCAGAGGAAGCTATAAGTGAAGGTGTTACTCACGCTACTCATATCTTTAATGCAATGTCACCATTAAATCATCGGAAACCAGGAGCTGTTGGAGCAATATTTAATAGTAATGTAAGCTGTGAAATTATTGCAGATACCATTCATGTACATCCTGGGATTTTTAAATTACTAATAAAAATAAAGGGAAAAGAAAAGATAGTCTTAATTACAGATTCTATGAGAGCTGGGGCAATGAAGGAAGGAATCTATGACTTAGGTGGTCAAGATGTTGATGTTAAGAACAACTCTGCTAGGCTTAAAGATGGGACATTAGCAGGAAGTATTTTAAGTCTAGATATTGCAATTATAAACATATTAGAACATACAAAACTAACTATTAGTGAAGTTATCGCTATGGTAACTTTAAATCCAGCAAAGGTTTTGCATTTAGAAAATTCAAAAGGAACTTTAGAAAAAGGGAAAGATGCAGATATAACTATTTTTGATGAAAAAGCTACTGTATATGTGACGATAGTTGGAGGGGAGAATGTATTTGAAACTTCTTTCTAAGAATATGAACTGAGGTATAGTCTGATTATTGAAGTTACTCATATTTTAGGGGCAGGATTAAAGTGAAATTAGAAAAAGATTGACGAAATACACATAAATTCATAAAACAATCTTACCTTTGGGATAATATTATATAGAGTTTCCCTATAATAATTTATTAGCAAAGAGAAGGAGTGTATTATGCGGGAGGAAAATGATAAAAAAGTGTTCTCAGATGAAGGAAAAATAGGTAACTTCACTAGGTGGGCTGTAGAGAATTTTGAGGAAAATATAGTCGAGCAAAAAGACTATTTAGAAAAGGTTAAGAAACGCCAAAATAATAAATTTTCTAAATGAAAATGATTATAATTATAATCTTTTTCAAATTATTGACAATGAAAACGGTGTATATTATACTTAGTTCTATTAGATAACTACAAAACAATAGACATCATTAGGTTTTAATGATAATAGGCTAGTTTCTGTTTTCATCAAAAAAGTCTTACCTGTGGAGCATATCTTGTGCATCTACAGGTCTCGTTTATTTTTAGGAGGAATTTTTATATGGTTAAAGCTGATAGAAAAGTTAAAATTGCTGCCTTATCGATTTTATCAAATACAACTTTGATAATTTTTAAGGTTATAGCAGGGCTTTTGAGTGGGTCAGTAAGTATTATTTCTGAAGCGATACATTCAGGAATGGATCTTGTAGCATCGATGATAGCATTTTTCTCAGTAAGGGAATCTTCAAAACCTGCGGATAAAGCCCATCCTTATGGACATGGGAAGATAGAAAATATTTCAGGAATAGCAGAAGGACTTCTGATTTTTGTTGCTGCAGCAATGATTATTTATAAAGCTATTAATAAAATATTTGAACCAGTTGGAATTGAAGAAGCTGGAATTGCCATTGCAGTAATGTTTATTTCATCATTTGTAAATTATTTAGTATCTAGAAAGTTATATAAGGTTTCTCAAGAAGAGGATTCTATGGCATTAGAAGCAGATGCACTTCATTTGAAGACTGATGTTTATACATCACTTGGAGTTGGTGTAGGAATTATTCTTATGAAGGCTACAGGACTTTTTATACTAGATCCGATTGTTGCAATACTTGTGGCATTACTTATAATAAAGGAAGCCTGGGAACTATCTAAGAATGCATTTGATTATCTTTTAGACTCAAAGCTTTCTGATAAAGAAGAAGCTGAAATAGAAAACATAATTAGAAATCATAAGGATCAATTTATTGATTATCATAAGCTTAAAACAAGAAAGTCTGGCAATATGAAGCACATTGATTTCCACATTACTGTAGATCCACAACTTACAGTTGTGCAAGCACATGACATTATTGGAGATTTAAAAAAAGATATGTGCAATGAGTTGAAAAATACTCGTGTAAATATACACATTGATCCTTATAAGGAAAAGTGCAATTAAAATAATTTATATAAATAGAGTAATTAATGTTTAGTTGAGAAATATAAAAAAAGAGAACTGGATTTAATTAAACCAGTTCTCTTTTAATTTTAAATTATATGAATAGTAATAGCTATTTCAAAGCAAAGGCTAAAATCCTATGAAGACAAAAGTGAAAGTATATTTCAATTTGTATTTGGAGATTTAACAAGAACATAACTTTCTGATAACAAAACAATAATCCAAATTTAACATAGGTTAGATAAACTAGTCTTGGCGTAGTTAAGATGTAAGATGATTTTGTAATACTACACAATGATTTAAATTGATAAAACCTCTCAGAGATTATCTAGGAAATAATCTGCTGAAAGGCTTAATTAAATGGAAATCTATTCGATTAATATATATGAGTAATATGTAGAGTGTGATTACGACATATATAATTTATTATATGAATAATTTTACTAGCATTATTAGTAAGCCTGATATGCTTGCTGTTATAGGGATAGTTAAGACCCAAGCCCATACGATACTCTTAGCTACGCCCCATTTAACTGATTTAAATCTTTTAGAAGCTCCAACACCCATTATAGTTGTTGTCATTATATGAGTAGTACTAACTGGAGCATGGAAAGATGTAGCTGCTAATATTACGCATGCAGCACCAGTTTGAGCAGTAAATCCACTTACTGGAGTTAATTTTGCAACGCCGTTTCCCATGGTTTTAATAATTCTTTTTCCGCCTAAAGATGTTCCAAGGGCCATTGCTAAAGCACAGCAAAATATAACCCATGTTGGCACTGTAAAGCCGCCACTGATGAAGCCACCACTTACTAGAGCCATAGTTATTATACCCATAGATTTTTGAGCATCATTTGTACCATGATTTAAAGACATAAACGCTGCTGCAAATATTTGAAGTTTTAAAAATAATCTGTTTACAATACTTATCTTAAATGGACTTAAAAGCTTATTTAAGATAAACATAAATACATACCCAACACCAAAACCTATAACTGGTGAAAGGAATAACCATAGTATAACAGTGCGGAATAGTTCATCCCAGTTAACAGTATTAAAGCTAAGTGTATATGCTATGCCACCACCAACTAGAGCACCTATTATAGCGTGAGAAGAACTACTTGGGATACCAAAATACCAAGTTATTAAATTCCAAGCTATGGCTGAAATTAGTACACACAAAATAACCCATTGAGGGATTGAGGCGTAGCTTACGATTTTACTTCCTACGGTTTTAGCAACTGAGGTTCCTAGGAATGCACCTACAAAGTTGAATATTGAACAAATTAATATAGCTCGTTTTGGCGTAAGGGCTTTTGTAGAGATTGTAGTAGCAACTGCTGTAGCGGTGTCATGGAATCCGTTTATAAAATCAAATATTAGTGTAAATGCTACAATTAATATTGTTATGACTAAAGTACTATGCATTCTTAATGACAACTCCCTCTACGATAATAGCTACTTTTTCACAAGTATCAATTGTGTTTTCAAGAATTTGATATATTTCTTTCCACTTCATAACTGTTAAAGGATCAGTTTCAGTTTTAAATAATTCTGCAACAGTTTCTCTAAATAGCATATCGGCTGAATCTTCAATTTTGCTTATTGCATGAACTTTATCATTGATTTTTTTGGATTTATATCCTTTAAATTTAAGCTCGTCCATAATATCAACAAGTTCTTTTGTAGCTTCCATTAGTATGTCTGTTAAAAGTTTAGCTTCTTTAGTACTTTCAGTAATATTGAACATTATAAATCTGTGCATTGATGAGTTGATCAAATCCAATATAGTGCGCATTTGTTTAACGATAGCATAGATGTCTTCTCTGTCAATTGGAGTTACAAACGCTTCATTAAGTTCCTTAATTACGTTACGTACTATTTCGTCACCCTTTTCTTCTAAAGCTTCAGTGTTTTTTACATTAGCTTCCTTTTGGTTTAAAGAATCCAAATTAGCTCTTAACATTGTCGCAGCTTCATGTACGTTTTGAGCTGTTTCTGAGAACATTTCGTAGAACTTATCTTGTTTTGGTTGAAAATTAAACATTTGGTCACTTCCTTTTAAATATTATAAAGTTTTTGTTTTTAAATTTAACTTACATAAATGATTAAATTAGGCACCTTTGTTTTTTATTAAACCTTTAAGATAGTATATAATTTCTAACTTTTGTCTATACATATTTATGATAAGAATATTCAGAACTATGTATATAACTTATTAGCATATATACATTTTAACATAGAAACATTAAAAAAAACTTAAAAATGAAGTTTCACCTAATTTAAGGAAAAAATTACATACGCTATTATTTATAACTATTATCGACCGATACAAAATAACCTCAATAAAAATGATTTACTTGTATTGATGTTTCTTTATTTACTAAAGTAGTGGAAAATTCCATGAGCCGTAGTTTTTTATCATATAATTGTGAAGTCCCGTTGTAGATCCTTTATTTTCAATAATTCCCATGATATTTAGTATTATCCTTACTTATTAGCATGACAAGGAAAGCTAATATAGTAAAAACATTATATTAGTCTATTTTCATAGTATGTTACATTTCAAAATTAATAGATAATTTTTCTCGATTGGATACCGCCTTTCATACAATTATTACTTTGCATTGTAGAATTTAAACAAAGAAACTTTTTTATTAATAGTTATATTGTTATGAATTAAGTTCCTATTCAATACTATCATTTTATTTCATCCTTTGGAATAGATTTTTTATTTATAAATAAGAAAAAATCTATATTTTTATAAAAAATCGAAGAATTAAATACAATAAATAAAATATTATGGAATAGCATCCTCTAAAACATAGAATTATTTGAAATATATGTAATTGAAAAATATAAGGGAATATATTAAAGAAAATGTAATTAAAGGTATAAGAGTGATATCTTACATTCAATTATTTCCTTTACAGTTAGGAATTTATCTTGACATGAATTTAAGAAATGAGTATATTTTGCTTTATAACGATTAAAAAGCAATTTTAATATAAAATAATTTTAACATAAACTTAACATGAATTCAATGTGAATTTAACATAAATTTAACGGGGATTTAACATGAAAATACACAAAGACATATCTTAGATATGTCTTTGTGTAAATATAAATATATTAAATTGAGAAGGAAACAAAGTTGTTAAAAAATCAATTATTCACTTCTAAGAGCAACTACTGGATCCTTTTTAGCTGCCATTTTAGCAGGAATTAAGCCACCAATCATTGTAAGTATAACGCTAACTACTACTAGAACAAAAGCGTGCAATGGATTTAATTGTGCAACGTTTGTTAGATCCGTTAAATTGAGCAGAACAGCATTAACAGGAATGGTTAATAAATAGGTAATTGCTATCCCTAAAATACCTGAGCATGTTCCGATGATAAAGGTTTCTGCATTGAATACGCGAGTTATATCTTTCTTTCTTGCCCCAAGAGCTCTAAGTACACCAATTTCTTTTGTACGTTCCAAAACTGAAACATAGATTATGATACCAATCATAAGCATAGAAACTACTAGGGATATTGCTGCAAAAGCAATTAGGACTAAGGTTATTGCATCCATTATGTTACCAGAAAGGCTTGTAATCATTGATGCCATGTCTGTATACTTTATTTGCTTTTCCTCGTCTAATCCACTATTCCATTGATCAAGATAATTTGTAATGTTTTCTTTGGCTTCGAAGTTAACAGGGTAAAGGGCAACTCCAGTTGGAATAGAAGAAGCTCCAAGGGCTGCTAGTGCAGAATCTTTTGTTTGACCAGTTTTGCCGCCAGCTCCCATTCTATTTGATGCTGTACTACTTTCTTCTACAAATACTTCTCCATTCATAACGCTAAAGTCTGATTGTTTTTGATCAAGAACGATTTTTGAGTTTTTTGCATTTTCAATAAAATCTTCTGCCAGTTTATCAGAATATACGATACCAGCAGGAAGTGAAGAAATAGATATATCTTCTTTTATACGGATGATACCACTGATTTTTAGTGTAGTAGCTTTTTCACTATTATAAAGGTTACTTAAATCTGTAGTTGTACCATTGACGATGTAGTAATTATTAGACTTAACATAATAATCATCGTTCATAAGCATTTTAAATTCATGCCCAATAAAATTATTAAAATCTATATTCTCGCTATTCCCATCAAAACCTAGTGCTTCTAGAGAGTTTTTTTCTAATTGGTTGTATTTATCTACTACTAAAACAAGATCAGTTTTGTTCGTAGGGAAGTTACCTGCTAATAAATCATAATATTGCTCTAAATAGCTATTGCTTGATTGGTCAGCTTTGCTTGGATAAATTGAAAAACCTGCAGCTGCAGTGTTAAGTGGAGTAGCTTTTCCATCGCTGAGCTTTAGTAGATTCATTTTAACGCTGCGGCTGTAAGAAACGCCATCAAGCCATGATGAATCTATTTTATCAAGATAATCCATATATTCTTGTGTTAATACATTTTTGTGGGTTACGCTATTTTTACTGGCATCATAAGGATATACTACTTTGTCTTTAGTAAATTCAGTTAGTTCATTAGCATTCTCCTTAGGAGGACCAAAAGCATCCATTGACATAGCATTTTGGCTTATTGTTATTGGGTAGTTGGACAGGGCACCAGTTTCAAAGCTATTAATTTGTTTATCAAATCCATTGGATAGAGATAATACTAATGCAACACCTATGATTCCAATACTTGAAGCAAAAGCTGTGATAGCAGTACGCCATTTCTTTGTGATTATATTTTTACCAGATAGTTTTAATGCTGTAAGGAAACTCATACTGGTTTTCTTTAACTTATAGTTATCTTTAATTTTTTGGTTAGCTAAAGGATTTGTATCATCTACTACTTTTCCATCAGAGAAACGGACAATACGATCAGCATAAGCGGTTGCTAATTCTGGATTATGAGTAACCATAACTACTAGTTTGTCTTGGGCAATTTCTTTTATTAATTGCATAATTTGTTCGCTGGTTTCAGTGTCTAGAGCACCAGTTGGTTCATCAGCTAGAATAATATCAGGGTCGTTTGCAAGGGCACGAGCAATAGCAACACGTTGCATTTGACCTCCAGATAATTGATTTGGTTTTTTATGCAAATGTTTTGTAAGTCCAACTTTTTCAAGTACATCTAGGGCCTTTTTACGTTTTTCAGAAATAGATACTCCACTTAAGGTCATACCCATTTCAACATTATCGATAATGCTTAAGTGTGGGATTAGATTGTAACTTTGAAAAATAAAGCCTACACTATTGTTACGATAAGCATCCCAATCGCTTTGTTTAAAGTGTTTTGTGGATTTACCATTGATAATCAAATCTCCATTGTCGTATTGATCTAGTCCTCCGATTACATTTAGAAAAGTAGTTTTACCAGAACCACTTTGACCTAATATGGCAACAAATTCACTTTCTCGGAAGTTTAGGCTGACATTATCTAATGCAGTTTGTTTAAAGTCGCCTGTAACATAAGTTTTTGTTATTTTATTTATCTGCAACATTTAAAATAACACTCCTTTCAAATAAGAAATTAAGTATAGTATTAGTCTAATTAGTTAGAAAAAACGTGTTTAGGATAATAATTTATTTAATAACTATAGTATAAGTTGAGAAGTTCAACTGAATGTTAACTAATAAATTTTAATTAAATATCAGCTAAATGTTACTAGTTAACTCGTTGTGCTAGTTAAATACGTTGGCAATACTTACAAATAGAAAAACTCCAGCATATTTGCTAACCTATCATTAAAAAACACGACTAATCTAATGATAGGAGGCTAACTTATATGCCAGAGTTTAATAAAGATTTTATCATAACAATAAACAACTTAAAAGATTTTATTGTTGTCACTTATGTTATAATTGATGATTTTTACCAAAAGGTAACTCCAGCATTTATTATGAACCGTCGCAATATTGATAAGTCAGTAATGTCTGATAGCGAAATCATTACTTTATCTTTAGTAGGCGAACTCTTAACCATTGACTCTGAAAAAGCTTGGTTTGGGTTTTGTTCTAAAAACTTACGAGATCTGTTCCCTAATTTTTGTAGTAGAACAAGATTTCATAGAGTAAGAAAATCCTTATTTCGAGTCACAGATGCAATACGTAAGGAATTTATGAAATTTCTTAACTATCAATATGATCGAATAAGAATTGTAGATAGTATGCCTATTCCTGTGTGTAAATTTGGTAGAGCTCACTTTCATAAGTCATTTAAGCCGAAGGCTGCCTACGGGCGATGCGCTTCGAAAAAAGAGACATATTACGGCTTCAAATTACATGCATTAGTTGCTTTAGATGGCTATATCACAGACTTCTCTATTACTGCTGCAAACATTGATGATAGAGACGCAGTCTGGGAACTTATAGATAATTCAGTTGTTAATACACTAATAGGCGATAAAGGCTATATAGGTCAAAAGATTGCTTCGCAATTAAAAGAGATAATGGATATTAATCTTCTAACCATAAGTCGTAATAACAGTAAAATTAAACTTTTAAAACCACTTAGGCAACTCATATTCAAGGCTCGTCGTAGAATAGAAACCACTTTTTCTCAGCTCTCCGAGCAATTGAATATACAGAGGGTTCTTGCAAAGTCAACTTGGGGCTTTGCTACAAGAATAGTAAATAAAATATTAGCTCATAATCTTTGTTATTTTATAAATAAAATCTTAAATATAGGTATAGATACAGCAAAGATTAAGACATTAATATTTGGATAATAATTCCTAAGGATTTGGCGACATCTTCATTAGGAGAAGTCTGCTCAAATATATGGAATAAATATCCTATTAATGAAAACTTATCTGTTAGCACAACAGGTTAGTTAGTGAAATTATATATTATATTTTTAGTTGACATTCAGTTAACAAAGGCTGACTATAATTATAGATAAAACTAAAGGTAGGAGGATTCAGCATGTTTAATGTTTTAGTAGTAGAAGATGATAAAGACTTGAGGGGATTATTTTGTACTATTCTAACTAAGAACGGTTATAAAGCTATCTCAGCAGAAGATGGAGAAAAAGCCCTTGAAATTTTAGAAAAAGAGTATGTTGATTTAGTTATTTCAGATATTATGATGCCTAATATGGATGGATTTGAACTGACAAAAGCTCTGCGAGAAGCTAATTTTAATCTTCCTATTCTAATGATTACAGCAAAGGAAACCTTCGCAGATAAACAAAAGGGATTTTTGGTGGGTACTGATGATTATATGGTAAAGCCTGTTGATGTAAATGAGATGGTTTTAAGAGTTGGAGCTCTGCTTCGTAGGGCGCAGATTATTAATGAAAGAAAGCAAACTGTAGGAAATTCAGTCCTTGAATATGATTCTTTAACAGTGTACCAGAATGGTGAAGCAATAGTACTTCCTCAAAAGGAATTTTACTTATTATATAAGCTAGTTTCTTTCCCTAATCATATCTTTACAAGGCAACAATTAATGGATGAGATTTGGGGAATGGATTCAGATACAGAGGCGAGAACTGTAGATGTTCATATTAATCGTTTACGTGATAGGTTTAAAGAAAATCAAGATTTTGAAATAATGACAGTGAGAGGTCTTGGTTATAAGGTGGTGAAAAAGACATGAGAGAAAAATATCCTTTAAAGCTTGGTTTATTTTTCTCATTTATTGTTTTCTCGATTATGCTAGCATCAGTAATAATTATTTGTGCTGTAGCATTTATTGCATTTCGTTTTGGCGTTTGGACTAAACCAAATCCAGATTTAGCTATTTTGATTATGTTACTTGTTAGTGTAGTCATTGGTACAATTATATCAGCAGTAGTAGGAAAACGAATTTTAGCTCCTATTGTGATTTTTAGCAGAGCTACAATGAAGGTAGCGAAAGGTAATTTCAATATCTATCTTGATGAAGATAAAGTTCATATACATGAGGTTACTGAGATGACTCGTAATTTTAATATTATGGTTAAGGAACTGAGCAATATTGAAACTTTTCGAAATGATTTTGTAGCCAATGTATCCCATGAATTTAAAACTCCCATAGCAGCTATAGAAGGTTATGCTACCCTTTTGCAGGATGATAATCTTACTAAAGAAGAAAAAGATGAGTATGTTAGTAAAATTCTTATGAAAACTAGGCATTTATCAAGCTTAGCTGGCAATATATTAAAGATTGCAAGACTAGAAAATCAAGAGATTGTTGTTGAAAAGAAAAATTATAGATTAGATGAACAAATAAGGCAAGCGCTTTTAAGTCTAGAGACAAAGTGGACGGCTAAGAATATTAATCTTGATATCGAAATGGACTCTGTAAATTATTACGGAAATGAAGAGTTGCTTATGCAGGTGTGGATAAATATTTTAGGAAACGCTGTTAAATTTACTAGTGAGAATGGTACTATTTCTATTGCCTTGCAAAAGGTAGAAAATAATATTGTAGCTACTATTTCTGATGATGGGATTGGGATGTCAAAGGATACGCAAAAACATATATTTGAAAAATTTTATCAAGGGGATAAGTCTCACTACGAAGCTGGTAACGGTTTGGGATTAACCCTTGTAAAGCGGATTATAGATTTGTGCGATGGAAAAATTCAGGTTAAAAGTGAGTTGGGCATAGGAACGATGTTTATTGTTAACTTACCATGCTAATTCTGATATGAGTTATTATGTTTAATTATTTAAAGTAATAGCTGTAGTTGTCAATGATAACAATAAAAAATAGTAATTATATTTAGTATTGATGTCTGTTATAATATAAAGACCGACAAAAATATATAAAAGAAAGAAGTGCTGATTATAAATATTAATTACAAAAATTCAAAGAATAACTATGAAATTCAAGGCAATATTGCTCAAATTACAGTTTTAAAGAAAGATGGAACTGAGCTTATTGTTAAAATAGATGCAGAAGACGTTGCAAAGGTGCAAAGCATGGGTACTTGGTTTGCAGAATGGAATAAGAACTTTAATAGCTATATAGTACAAAATATCAGTGAAGATTTAGATAAGATAAAAGCCAAAGCTGTAAAACAAAGTTTGCATGCTGTTATTATGAATACTAATTCAAAGGCTCCAATTAGACATATTAATGGAGATACTCTTGATAATAGAAAGAGCAATCTAGAAATAGTAAAACGTAATATAAAAAATGATTATAAGGTTATTAACGAAAATGAAATTGCAATAATACTAAAGGATAAATACGGAAAAGAAGAAGGGCATGCTTTAATTTCTAAAGAAGATTTGGAGACAGTGGTGAATGATGAATATAGCTGGGTGTACTATAAAAGCAACGGTAAAGTTTCTGTTGTAGCAAATACCCCTAATGGAAGAGTTAACTTGGATAAATTTATTATGAAACCTAAAGAAAATATGATTGTTCATCATATAAATCTTAATCCTTTAGATAATAGAAGAAGTAACCTAGAAAACAAACTAGTGGAAGTTTAATCTTTGATTATTTGAAATAGTTGTTAAGAGTTAAGTGCATTGATGATCTGTGATGAGAATAAAAGCACTATTGATTAAATCTATTATTAAGGAAAAGGCATATTCTCCCTTTGAGAATATGCCTTTCTTTTAAATATGATATGTTAATTTATTTAATGATTATAAAAATAAGTTATAGAATAAAGAAAGATGCTGCAATTATAACATATACAGCTAGAAGCTGAACTCCTTCTAACCAGTTAGATTCACCATCATTTGAAACTCTATTGGCTATTAGAATTGCAACAATCAACGCTATCAATTCAAATTCATTAAATACAATACTCATAGGAGTAAATAGTAAGCTTATAAAAACTAACACTGGAGCTACAAATAATATTATTTGTAAGCTAGAGCCTATAGCGATTTCCATTGCCACATCCATTTTATTCTTTAATGCCATTACAATTGCTGTGCTGTGTTCTGCAGCATTTCCTATTATAGGAATTAATATTATACCTACGAAGAATTCGCTTAAACCTAAGCTATGTGTAACGGATTCTATTCCGCCTACTAAAAATTCACTTTCAATGGCAATTAATACAGTAGCTACAACTAAAACTGTTATTGCTTTCTTTAAACTCCATTTTGCTGTGCCTTCTTCTTCCACGTTAATAGAGTAGATATCTTTGTGTGTATAGAAAGAGAAAACAAGACTTAATACGTATATAGCAAACATTATAATTGCTACAATAACACTTAATCCTTCATAGCGAGTATTAAGTAAGCTTTGATCAACAGTATGAGTGAATAGAGCTGGAACGCACAAGCCTACAACCGCAAATAGTAACATACTTGATGAAACTTCAACAACTTTTTTGTTGAAAGTTTGAGTTTTATGTTTTAAGCCACCTGCGAGCATACTTAATCCAAGTACTAGTAAGATGTTACCTATTACAGAACCCGCTATGGATGCTTTTACAACATCAAAGAGACCTTGTTTAAGAGCAAAAAATGATATTATAAGTTCAGTTGCATTACCAAAAGTACCATTTAAAAAACCACCTATTTTAGGTCCTGAGTAATGAGAAATCTCTTCTGTTCCTTCACCCATAAGTCCTGCCAAAGGTATAATGGAGAGTGCTGCTAGAATGAACATTATGTATGATGGTGCATGAAGAAATTCTGCAACAAAGCTTATTGGTACAAAAATAAGCATATACTTTAATATTTTCATAAATCATTCCACCTTTATAGAATTTTAATTCATAACAAATAGCACATAAACTCAGATATATATGTGCTTTTATATTGAACTTAAATATAATTATAACTTAATATATTTATTTATAGCAAATAAATTAAATTTTATTTTCAAGAACATTGAGGATTATCAGAAGTAGGCTGAAAACTATAATGTTAATTAAATGTATAAAGACACCCGAAGATTGGGTGCCTTTATAGTGTGAAAAAATAACTTTTAAATTATAGCCTAAAGGCTTATATAACTTTATAGTTAAACTTGGAATTTAGAAACCATTTCATTAAGAAGATTTGAACCTTCTTTAGTAGCGTCAATGTTTTCTTTTACATCATTTGCACTGTTTACTATAGAAGAAACTTTTTCGGCGATACTAGTAGTACCTGTTGCCCCCTCATTTGTGGCCTCGGCTATACCATGCATTGTTTCTACCATATTTTCAATTGAAGATAATAATTCTTCAGAAGTTGCACTAAAATCACTTACTATTTCATTTACTAGGTTTGCATCAAGTTGATATTGTTCAGTAGCTGATAACATTGTTTGATAATCTGTTGTAACATCATTTTGTACAAAATTAAGAAGTTTATTTGAATTTTCACTTAGATTTTCAACTGAATCTGTAACAACCTTGGTGATTTCTTGGATTTGTGTAGCAGTATCTTTTGATGTTTCAGCAAGTTTTCTAATTTCATCAGCAACTACAGCAAAGCCTTTCCCAGCTTCACCAGCTCTTGCGGCCTCTATAGCTGCATTAAGTGCAAGAAGATTTGTCTGTGAAGTTATTTGCAGAATGGAATCTGCTAATGCATTAATCTGTTCTACAGTTTTAGATTGTGCTAAAGCTTGTTCTAGTTTTTCTTTTACATTAACATATACCTTATTAGAATTTTGATATGAAAGTGTAAAGTTATTTTTTAACTCAGAAGCTCTTTGGCTTATTTCTTCAACAGATTTTGCTCCTAAAAGTGCTTTATCAGAAATATCTTCAAGGGCATTTTTTATTTCGCTAGTTGTAGCGCTAATTTCTTCTGTAGATGCTGCTGTTTCTTCCATACCAGCTGATAATTCCTCAGTTGTTGCTGAAATGTCTTCAATTTCTTCACCAAGAGAAGCCATATTACTATTTGTTGAATTTATAACAGTTTTTAGCGTTGATGTTTCATCAACGACTTTTTCGATTATAGTCCTTAATTCTTTCCTTACAATAGATTCACTATTAATGATTTCAGCAAATTCATCTTTTTCTTTAGTATACTTTTCATAGCTACTGTCATACTGCAAATCAAAATCTGCTGTTTTTCTCATAAGTCCGATTGCAATATCTGTACGTTTTTTTACATTAAAGATTAGATATAGTCCTGCAAATGTAGAGAAAAGAATTGTGCTTAAGGAAATTAATATTATTATTGTTGTAATAGAATTAACTCTATTTTCGCTTTCATCTATTACAATCAGGTTATATTCATCTAATATTTCTTCAATTCCATTGATATTTTCTCTAGCAGAAGAAAACTTTTCTAAGTATTTTTCTTTATCTATGAATTCGTTTTTGTCTTCGTCAAAAAGTTTTGACCAAGCCTCAAAATCTTCATAAAAGTTATCAAATAATTGAGTCATTGTTGCATTAGAATCTTTTTTTGTCATATCTGCAAAGCGAGAACTATTTGTAAGTAATATTTCTTTGGCTTTGTCTACTCTTTCAAGAGTTTGGTTCTTGTTATCTATATAATCTTCTTTTGCATTTTTCAAGCTTTCGGAATCTTTTGTATCTTCCATTTCCATTTGAGCAACTAAAGCTTGATAAAAATCCCTATCAGCATTAAAAAGCCAATATTCGCTTTGATGTGCCTCTTCATATACTTGTTGTACAAGATCATGATGCACTTTATTAATGTACTTTACAGAAAAGATTGTAACTAAGATTAATGACAAAATAGGAATTAATATCGATACAAACATTTTCACACTTAACTTCACGTTATTAAAATTCATTTTTCCCATGTTGAATAAACCTCCAAATACTAAGATATAATACTGTGTCAATTACGATAATATATGTGTCTCAATAAAGATTCTACATATAGTGTTGATATCTAAATAATAAGATAGAATTTTGATGTAGTTTCAATAATGAAACAGATATGAGCAGTTTAAAAGGAATTATATATTGACCACGGTTTTAATATCGGTTAAAAAAAACACAAACTTTAATAGAAATGTTTGACAATCAAACTATAATTTTATGTAAGTGTACAAGTTGATAATTAAATCTACATAAAGAGTCCATATAATTGGATGAAAATAAATACAGTTATCGAAGTGATATTATTACAAATATAATTAAACAGCGTAAGTAGATTAGGATATTAACAACAGGAACTTTTATGAAAAATTAAGAAAATAATTGAAATTACTGGGTAACTCGTATACAATTATTACAATAATTTAAGTAAGTATTTTTTAGAAAGTTTTTTAGCTCTTGTTGAAGGTAATTATTTCCGAAATTAAGTAATTAAATTTACGAAAAATAACTACTAAAGATTAAAATATAAAATTTAAAAAGATTTTAAAAGATTGTTTAAGAAAAAATAACTCTGGATATAGAGGACAATGATTCGGTAAGCGAACTTAAAACAGTCAATAGAGAGGGGAATGAAAAATGTTAACTATTAAGAATTTTACGAAGATTTATAAAGGTGGAAAAAAAGCTGTGGATAATTTGAATCTACAAGTTGATGCTGGAGATATTTATGGGTTTATCGGCCATAATGGTGCAGGTAAAACTACTACAATTAGAGCTGTTGTAGGGGTATTAGATTTTGAGGACGGTGAAATTTATATTGATGGGAAGTCTTTAAGGAAAGAGCCAGTAGCATGTAAGGAAGTTATTGCTTATATTCCTGATAACCCAGATATTTATGAGCATCTTACGGGGATTCAATATCTAAATTTTATAGGTGATATTTTTACTGTACCAAAGGAGGAAAGAGAGGCAAGGATTAAAAAATATTCAGATACCTTTGAAATCGCTTCTAATTTAGGTGACTTGATATCTTCTTATTCCCATGGAATGAAGCAAAAGTTAGCTCTTATATCGGCATTTATACATAAACCGAAGCTTTTAGTATTAGATGAGCCTTTTGTTGGTCTCGATCCTAAGGCAGCTATAAATTTGAAAAGAATAATGCATGAACTATGTAATGATGGAAGTGCCATTTTCTTTTCAACTCATGTTTTAGATGTAGCAGAAAAACTTTGTAACAAGGTAGCAATAATAAAGGGTGGTAAGCTGATTACTAGTGGAAGACTTGATCAGTTACTTGGGGATAGCAGTTTAGAGGAGATATTTATGGAGGTAGTGGACCGTGAAAAATAAAACTGCAATACTGGTTAAACTTCAGTTGTTGGAACTTTTTCCTATAAATAAATTACGGTATTCAAAAGATTTAAAAGAAAAAATTCAAATTATATTTTTTACATTGCTATTAATTTTTCTTTTTATGGTTGGAGTCGGTTATAGCTTTGGTATAGCGTATGGCTATGGCTATCTTGGGTTAAGTAATGTTTTGCCAGCTGTAATGGTCACTGTTACAAGTATGGTAGTATTGATTGCTACTTTTTTAAAAAGTAATGGAGTCTTATTTGCCTATAAGGATTATGATATGATCATGTCTTTGCCTGTGAAAAGTGAAGAAGTGATAAAAAGTAAATTTCTTTCTATGTATATATTTGATCTCTTATTTGCTTGTATAGTTATGATACCAACTGCTATTGTATGTACAATTTTTAATGTAACTTCAGTAGAATTCTATATTATGTTTACTATTTCTTTATTCATTATCCCATTATTGCCTATGGTAATAGGTGCTACAATAGGTGCAGTGATAACTATAGCTTCTGCAAAGTATAGATTTAAAAACATTTTAACAATCCTTCTTAGTTTTGGAGTAATTATTGCAGCTATTGGTTTATCCTTCAATATGAAGAATATGAATGAAACTAAGGTAGCGGAAATAGGTACTGAAGTTGCAAATACTATCTATAAGATTTATCCGGTAGCTTATGTTTATAACAATGCATTAATTAATAGAGATATATTGTCTTTTGTACTGTTTACGATTATATCCATAGCTGTTTTTATAATATTCGTTAAATTAATAGCTTTCAGATATTCTCAAATAAACACAGCATTGATGACAAATAGAGCAAAGGGAAATTATAAAGCTAAACCGATAAAAGAATCTTCACCGTTTATGGCTTTGTATAAAAAGGAATTAAGAAGATATTTTTCATCGCCAATGTATGTAGTAAATACTTTGTTTGGCGTTATTATGCTTATAGCCATGGCAATAGCTATAAGTTATATTGGAATAGATAAGTTAGAATCGATGTTTGAAGTTCCAGGTGCGAGAGTGTGGATTAAGAAAATGATACCTTTTGCCGAAGCTTTTATGATTGTCACTAGCTGTACAACGGCAGTATCCATTTCATTAGAAGGTAAAAATAGATGGATTTTGTCTTCGTTGCCTATTAAAAGCAAAACAATATTTCAAAGTAAAATTGCTGTGAATCTTTTAATAACTATACCTGCAAGTATTATTTCAGGAATTTTGTTGATTTTAGGGCTACATGCAAATATAATCGAAGCAATAATTATTTTTATAACACCGATAGTATATGCTTTCTTTATTGCGGAGTTGGGCATTTGTATAAACCTAAAGCTTCCCAATTTTCAGTGGGTCAATGAAACTAATGTTATAAAACAAAGCCCTTCTATGTTGATTACATTATTTACGGGGTTTGGAGTAGTTCTAGCACCAATAATTATTTCAGCAGTTTTGAAGGATGCTAATACTAATCTAATTATTATTTTGGTAAATGCTACTCTAGTTTTAATAACTGCAGTTATCCACTTAAACAATATTAAAAAGAAAATATAATCTATGTACTGGGTTAAAAGTTCTACCAAGTTGACAACAGTTAACTTAGTAGAACTTTTATTTACTTTGCTACAATGATTTATTAATCTACATTGTAATAGATTATCAGTCTATTTTAATTTTTAAGGATAGAATTAGGTTTAGTACTGCGATAAAGGCTGCCACAAGGAATACATATTTATATCCCATACTGGCCCACAATAATCCACCAAAGAAAGGAATAGACATGGCTATAATATGGTCAAAGCTTGTACCAGCGGATAGTGTTGGAGTAACATCTTCAGGAGAAACAGCTATCTTCTTTATATAGGTTGATCTAGCCATTTCAACAACACTTAGGGAATTGTCGATAATATAACAAGCAGCAATAATTATTACAGCTATTGTTACTGGGAATATATCTGCCGCGAAGGAATAGCCTAAACAGATAATTATTAATACTATGGCCTCTAAGGAAAGAACAAAGCGTTCTCCTTTAATATCTATAGCATTTCCAACAATGGTTCTAGTTAATATGCTTACTAGGGAAATTATAAGACCTAATATTGCAAAAGTAGGTGGATCAAGATTATAAACATTTATTAGAACCCAAGGAGCGAAGGTTAAGAAAATTTGTTTTCTTGCACCATTTACAATACTAAGGATATAGTAGAGGGTATATTTCTTTCTGAATACAAATCTTACTTTTTTACCTTTTGGCTTTTTATCCTTCATCATTGTAAGAATACCAGCAGCTACTAGGTAAAAGAAAGAAGCTATCAAGAAAGCGGTTTTGTATGTAAGACCAAGGTATTTAAATCCGAACCATACTATTCCATAACCTATAATAGTTGCAACAAGGTTATAAGCACTGAATTTACCAAGACGAGCGCCGTAATTTTCTTTTTGCGAAAGGTTCATTCCAATACCAGCAGACAGTGGCATGAAGATATGAGTGCCAAGACTTAAGACCATCATCCAAACAAGCATACTTGCAAAGGTTGGAGAGAAAATTCCAAGTCCCATCATACCAAGGGAAGCACAAACCATTCCGATTACGGCAATTCTAATGTCTCCTAAAAAGGAAAGGATTCCAAGAACTATAACTATCAGTACGCCTGGAAGTTCTCTTGGAAATTCTACAATACCTCTGCCAGATGCAGATAAGTTATAGACATCGCTTAAAAAGTTATTAAATACAGTTGAATTAATACCGCCTGCAATGCCTGTACACAAACCTACTATTAGGAATAATTTAAAGTCTTTATCAATGTGAAAGTTTTTTAATTCATAAATAAAATTTTCTGCAAATGATTTCGTTTTTTGTTGGTTATTATTATTTTCCGTCTTTTGTTCCATAATTTTTCTCCTTTCATTATAGCCTTTATTTAATGTACCACTAACATTAATATCTTTCAACTTTTTCAATATGAAACTTTTTTGTTTCACCTGTGAAGTTTTATAGTATATAAGTTATGATAATTATACTTCATTAAATATATTGATCTTTAAATTTTAATATATAGTTTTAATGCAGATTTAATTTTAGAATTTATATAATAAATCTTTAATATATAATTCTTTTCAATTTTACGGAAGCAATTAATAAATTGATAATAAAATTACAGTTAATTATAATTATATGTAAGTGTTGATTTTACAAGGCGAATTTTACATTAAAGTAGGAAATGGGAGAAATAAGGTTGAAGAATTTTATTGAAATTAAGGGTGCGAGGATACATAATTTAAAAAATATTGATATTAAAATACCAAAGAATAAGCTTACAGTTATTACTGGAGTATCAGGAAGTGGAAAATCAAGCCTTGCTTTTGATACTCTTTATGAGGAAGGAAAAAGGCGATACTTAATGTTCTCTGGAACGCAGTTTATGGTTGATAGTGTTCCAAGTTTTAATAGTATTACAGGGCTTTCACCGACAGTGGCAGTAGAGCAAAGAATTATACGACAATCCAATCCAAGAAGTACTGTTGGAACCCGTACAAAGATAGGTGGAATGTTAGCAGCATTGTTTGCAACCTATGGAAAATGTGAACAGGATGATGGTATTCAGCTTTCTATGGAGATGTTTCAAAAGAATTCACCAAAGGGTATGTGTGTAAAATGTTTAGGAAAAGGCTTAACAGTAGAAATTGATGAAGATAAAATTTTTGGAAATAAAGAACAAAGAATCGAAGAGGTACTTTTTGGAATAGGAAAGAGAGGTACTTTTTGGAATAGGAAAGAGAGGTACTTTAAAACAAGAAATTAATAAGTTTTTAAGACACTTTAAGGTAACTACCAATACTAAGCTTAGTGAATTAACAGAAGAACAGCTTAACTCATTAAAGTATGGAGGTGGAAGTTGTTCTTTCCCTGGTTATGTTCCGCTTATTTTTAAGTTCACTAACGCTGATGGTAGCAGACTTCGGGAAATGATGGAAGAGGCTGGAATGCTGTGTTGTGGTGTATGTAAGAAATGTAATGGAACAGGTCTTAGTGAACAAGCAACTTCTACTAAAATTGGTGGAAAGATTATTACAGAGCTAGAAGATTTATATATTACAGAGCTTTGCAGTTTTCTAAAAAAATGTGGGGTTAGCGATGAAAATCCTTTGTTAAAAGAAATTTTATTAAAGCTTGAATGCATGATAGATGTAGGATTACATCATTTATCTCTTTCAAGACAAGTAAGAACTCTTTCAGGAGGAGAAATACAAAGGTTGTTTTTGGCTTCATATATTATTGCTGAAATGGATTCAATTATTTTTATTTTTGATGAGCCAACTATAGGATTACATGAAGTTGAAAAAGAAAAATTGATAGACATTATTGAGAAATTGGTTAAGCGTGGGAATACAGTTGTGGCTGTAGAACATGATGAGAATTTTATGAGAAAAGCAGACTATATTATTGATTTAGGGCCAGGGGCAGGTTATTTAGGAGGAGAAAGGATTTTTCAAGGTAGTTTCGATGAATTTTTGTCCTGTACGGAATCAAAGACAGCTCCTTACTTAGCAGAAAAGCTCATGGAGAAAAAAACAGAATATAGACCGATAGATGAAAAAAAAGTTTTAGGGCTTCATGGAGCGAATCTTCATAATTTGAATAATGTATCTATTGATATTCCTTTAGGATTAATGATTGGTATTGCTGGTGTTTCTGGTAGTGGCAAATCAAGTTTAATAGCAGATACTTTAGTGCCAAAGCTTAAAGAAATCCTAAAAGAAAAATGTATTATTGAGGATGAGGAAGAAGTTGCTGTTCCCAAAGTAAAGGTTATAGGTGCAGAAAATATAAAAAGATCTTTGATAATTGATCAAAAACCAATAGGAAGAAGCAAAAGTTCCTGCCCAGCTACATATACAGGAATATACGATAGAATAAGAACATTGTTTTCTAAGACACCTTTTGCAATAGAGAATGATTATAGTGTAGGGATGTTTTCAGTAAATTCTGAAGGTGGATGTAATACGTGTCATGGCAATGGAATAATTCATTACCATGTGGGCTTTGGAAACTTCATTGAAGTAGAGTGTGAGGCTTGTGAAGGAACAGGTTTTCTCCCAGAAGTTATGGAGGTAACTTTAGACGGAAAAAATATTAAAGAGATTTTAGAAATGACAGTTTCTGAAGCTAAAGAATTTTTTGAAGAAAAGGATAAACAAATCCATAATATGCTTATGATTCTAGAAAAGGTTGGTATGGGGTATATAATGCTTGGGCAAAAAATACCTACTATTTCTGGTGGTGAAAGTCAAAGGATTAAGCTGGCTAAGGAGCTTGGGAAAAAGCAAAGGAATAAGGATAATCTCTATATTCTTGATGAACCTACTACGGGGCTATCCTTTCACGATACAGAAAAACTTCTTGCTTTAATGGAGGAATTGGTTAGCAATGGGAATACAATTGTTGTTACAGAGCATGATCCTAAGGTTTTAGCAAATTGTGATTACATAATAGAACTTGGACCAGGTGGGGGAAATAATGGAGGAAATATTATTGCAAAGGGAACTCCACAAGAATTAAGAGAAAATTCAAATTCCATTATAGGACGGTATTTATAATGAACTTTCATTGGGAATTTTCAACTCCAGAACAGGAAGGGTTGGATGGAGAAATATTAAATTCTGTTGATCACTTTCTTAAGAAAAAGAGATATAGACTCGTAAATAGTATTCTTATAATAAAAAATGAAAAGTTAGTTTTTGAGAGATATTATAATAAATTTAATGAAGAAAGTAAGAATAATATAAAATCTATATGGAAGAGTATATTATCTGTTTGTATCGGGATTTGCATTGATAAAGGATATATAAAAAGTCTTGATGAGCCAATTACAAATTATTTAGAGGAATTTAATAAGAATATACATCCATATCATAAGCTAATAACTATTAGAAGTCTTCTTACTATGACTTCAGGGATATATTGGAATGGAGGTATTCATTATCACTGTCCAATGCTAACTCAGCTTTTTAATTCACAAAACTGGCTTCAGCACATAGCAGATATAGCCGTAACAAATGTACCCTCTAGTAAAAACCAATATAAGGAATGGGATGTAATGTTATTATCTGCTATTATAACTAAGGCGAGTTCCATGTCTGCATATGATTTTTGCAACAAATATTTATATGAACCTTTAAACATAAGTAGTGGAGTGTGGTCAGCTTCTTCTTGTGGTATATCTTATACTATTTATGGAAAAGAAGAAAATTCTGATCTTACTGCAAGAGATTTAGCTAAAATAGGGCTTCTTTTCTTAAATAAAGGAAAGTTTAATGGAAGGCAAATACTTTCAGAAGCTTATATTAATGAAGCCATTACACCATCATCAAGTAATAGGGGATATGGGCTTCTATGGTGGATTTTTGATGATTACTATGGAGGTAGGGGATTTGGCGGGCAAGAACTTAATGTTATACCAGATAAGAATATGGTTACAGTAATCCAAGCAACCCCAACCTCACAAGGAAAGAGTTATGAAAGTATACACCAAGAAATAATTTTTAACGCATAATGTAAATGAAAAAGAAAGACTTTAACAATAGAATACTGTGTTGTTAAAGTCTTTCCTTTTGGGAAACCTATGGATTTTATTGAGATTGCAGGTTTTGGTTAAAGTTGAATTTAAAAGAGATTATAAATAGTGATATTAGATTATGATACTAGTTAATATTATGAAAATTCCTCCAAGTATAATAGTAAACCCATTAAAGCTAGCTTTAATGGTCCTATGATTTTTTATACTGTTATGATAATTGGTTGATTCTCTTTCTTGTCTTGTTGTTTCTAAATTTACATTAGCAATATAGTGGGAAGTTTGTTGACCTAGACCTTGAAGACCTAAGTCTGTAGAGTTACCACCTACCATAAAAAATGCAGCTAGTGAGATGATTGATATACCGATAACAAACATTACATCTTGAAGATTCCAACCTGTGTAATTAGAGGTTAAATATGCAGCTAGATATCCAGTTATTGCAGAAAATATGCTAAAAGCTAGTGAAGTTGATAATTTTTTTATAGGTTTATACATATAAGTAGTCCTCTTTTCTTTTAAATTACTTAACGATTAAATTGAAAACCCTATAATTACAGTAAAAATAACTAAAAAGGGTTATAAATAACTTTAAATGAATTGTATGATAATATTTAAATACGATTATACTTTATTTTTTCTAAAAATCAATAACAATATTAAAAATATGTAATTAATTAATATTAATTACATACAAAATATTCTTTTGTAAGGAGTAGGTTGGCTTTATATTTAGTTATTGATATGAATAAAGTAAATTTTAGCTGAGGGCATTTATCAAAACACTGGATAAATTTAAATACAAATTAGAACTTAGCATATATGGATATACTAGATAGGAATACAAATGATTAAGGATGTGACAGAAATGAAAAAGGAATTTAACATAACTGGAGTTTGTGTCCCTGAAATAAATTATATGGTTGATATCAGTGATAAGATAACGGGTATTGAAGAAATGGTGGATAAAGGGTATTGTTTTGTGATTAGTAAACCTAGGCAATATGGAAAGACTACTATCTTAAATGAACTTTCTAAGAAGTTAAATTCTAGATATGTTGTGCTATTTGTTAGTTTTGAAGCTGTAAGCAATAAAATATTTGAAAATGAAGAAAATTTCAGCTTGGGTATTTTAAAGTTGCTTACTGATAATCTTAGAATGACTCCTCAGAAAGATGTATACGAAATTCTTTCAAGGCATCAAGAGGGAGTTAAGGATTTTGACGGCCTGTCCATTACTATATCAGAATTTATTGATGAAATAAAGAAAGAGGTAGTTTTGATAATAGATGAAATAGATAAAAATGGTAATAATGGTGTGTTTCTGAAGTTTTTATCATTGTTAAGAAGGAAATACCTCTCTAAGCAGATGGGGAAAGATATAACTTTTAAAAGTGTTATTTTAGCAGGGGTATATGATATAAAAAATTTAAGCACAACTATAAAAGAAGAGGAGGAGGAGATAAGGTTTAATAGTCCATTTAATATTGCCATGGATTTTGATATAGATATATCCTTTAGTGATAAAGATATAGAAACAATGTTAAGTCAATATGTTAATGAGGAGAAGCTTACGTTAAACGTTGAAGAAATGTCAAGAAAACTATATGAGATAACTAGTGGCTATCCTTATCTTGTGAGTAAAATGGCTTATATCATGGATAAGAAACTACAGAAAAAGTGGGATATAGAAGGCTTACAGGAAGCTATTGATATTATAATTTCTGAGAAGAACCCTCTTTTCGATTATATTATAGGAATTATAGAAAGGAATTCAGAGATAAGAAATATATTAAAAGAGATATTTGTTGATGGAGGTATAGAAAATTTTACTCCCTATGTATATGAAAAAGCAATTATTCATGGAATTTTAGTAGAGAGAGACGGAAAATTAGTAATACATAATAAAATATTTGAAGGAATAATTTTTAATTTTTTAATGGATAGAGAAAGAGCACAAAGTGAATAAGGGTAGAACCAATGGGTTATTAGATAAGTCTATGATTCATTGGTTCTTTTTATTAATTATACTATTAGTGATTTAAGTCTTGTTGGGTAAGGTTTTCATTATGCTATACTATACTTAGAAGGTATATGTAAAACACTGTTTCGTATAAGTGAAACTAAAATTTTCTATTTAATCACAATATTAGTTTTTACAAAAAATTATGAAAGAAAAGAGGAGAACATATGAAGATTTTAAGACAACTAGTCATAATATTGTCATTTAGTTTCTTGGGGGAGATATTATCAAAGGGGTTAAATTTACCTATTCCAGGTAGTGTTCTTGGATTAGTTTTATTATTTATAGCTTTATTAGTTGGCATTGTAAAACCAAAAGATATTGATGTAGTTGCGGATTTTTTAATAGATAATTTAGCATTTTTCTTTATTCCTGCAGCGGTAGGTCTCATTGTTACATTTCATTTAATAAAGGATACCTGGATATCAATACTTTTAATAACCTTTGTAACAACAGTTTTGGTGATGGTGGTTACAGGAAGAACTGTTCAATTTGTTAGAAAAAGGAGGGATAAGTAATGGAGAATATATTTAATAACTATATGTTTGGGATAATTCTATCTTTTATAGCTTATGAGATAGGAATTTATATATATAAAAAGACCAAGGTGCCAATTTTCAATGGGTTACTTATAGCAGTAATTATTGTAATAGCAGTTTTGGTAATTTTCAACATAGATTATGAAGCTTTTAACCAAGGCGGAAAGTTTATAAACTTTTTCATTACACCTGCTACTGTTGCGTTAGCTCTTCCTTTATATAGAAAGCTTGATGTTTTAAAGAAAAATATAGTTCCAATTATTATTGGAATAGTGGTGGGATCATTGACTAGTGTTATTTCTGTTTTATTACTTACTTATTTAGTAGGGACAGATACAGCGATAATCGCATCGTTAGTTCCTAAGTCTGTTACAACTCCTATAGCTATGGAAATATCAAAAGAATTAGGAGGTGTCTCAGGAATAACTGTAGTGGTAGTTGTTATTACAGGTGTTATAGGAGCAGTAATTGCCCCAACAGTTTTAAAGCTTGCTAAAATTGACGATGAGCTTGCCCAGGGGATAGCTATTGGTACTTCGGCTCATGCGGTTGGAACATCCAAGGCTGTAGAACTTGGTGAAACACAGGGAGCTATGAGTGGACTTGCTATTGGCATCGCTGGAATAGTTACTGTGATTATTGCACCTATATGTTTAAAGATAGCTGAAGTAATCTTAAAATAGGGATAAAAAAGTTGTTTAATTTAAAAATTAATCAAATAATATTTTTTTCTAAAAAACTCTTGAGATTATTATAAGAATGATATATAATAAAGACATCAGCTAAGTAGGGTAAACAAATGTTACTCACTATCTCTTAAATGAGTTTGTGAGAAGTGTCCATGCTTTAAGTTGAAACTTGGGAAAGTTCTTGTGTTAAGCTTTTAATCTCTATGTTTAGAGATAAAGCTTAACTAAATAAATATGCTAATTTTATATAGGGTTTCTAGTTAATTGAGGTTATCTATCTAAATTCTCTCTTGTTTTCTCAAACTGTCAAAATTCTTAATTATAGATAATTATAGAAACTCTTTCTTTTTAAAAATCAAGGATTTGAGATGACATCAATAGTAATTAAATGTCATTACCAAATTAACAATCCTTTATATAGATAATAAAGTAAGGCATTTCAAGGTTAATCCTTTGAAGTGCCTTTTTCGATTTTAAATTTAAAGTTTAGATTTGTTTAAATATAAGGTTTGTTTATAGTAATTATCTTGTAACTTATTTAGAATTTTGTGCAACTTAGTGTCCATTTCTTTATTAGTGGATAGAAAAATTTTAAAACTGCGTATAGTCTTGGTTATAGCAGCTATAGGGGGAACACCTAGGATTAAATTAAGGATTATAGACTTTTATTTTCAGGTTCCATTTGTTATGCTACAATTATAAAGATTAAAAAGTATTATAATGTCTAAAAATCGCAGTTGATAAGGAGATAATTAATGAATAGTAAAAACATAGGTAAGCTAAAATTATTTATGATGGGTATAGAAAGCAGATTTGCTGAAAATAATGATACATTTAAAGAAATAGTAGTTACATATAAAGCTGGGCTAAAAGAATTTGTAGGGAGAGGTGCTTATGAAGAAGGAAAAATTAAATTTAATTTTTCTGGGGTAACTAAAGTAAAAACTATAAAGGAAGTTGTAAGTTCTATATTAGAAGAAGCTGAAAAATATGAAGCTGTGAATTTTATTTATAGGGAAAGAGGTACGGATATATTAATTACAGCTGATAATAAGAATGTTACAATGAAAAATGTAAAAGTTAAGGAAGAAGAAAAAGAGACGAAGAAAATTCATTTTACAGAAGGTACATCTACTCTTTTAAATAGAAGTTATTACATAAAGGTTGGAGAAGCTGATGAAGTTTTAAAAGCTATAGATATTATGACTAAGGATGGCAAAGTTAAGAATGATAAGATAAGGAAATATAATCAGATTGATCATTATGTAGAATTACTTGATCCGATGTTTGAAAAATTAGCTCAGAAAGGCAACTTAACTATTCTAGATTGTGGTTGTGGAAAATCCTATCTTTCTTTTGTATTAAATTATTATTTAACTGAGGTTAAGAAAATAAAGTGTAATTTCATTGGTATTGATATAAAAGAGAGCGTTATTGAAACTTCTAAAGCTATGGCTGAAAGTCTTGGATATAGAAATATGGAGTTTTATGCAATGGATATAAAGGAATTTAAATCAAGAAAAAAGATAAACGTGGTTTTATCCCTTCATGCTTGTGACACTGCAACAGATATGGCTCTTGCTTATGGTATAAAAGAGGAAGCAGAAGCAATTGTTGCTGTACCTTGTTGTCATAAGGAATTGCTTTCTCAGTATAGCTACGAGCCATTAAAAAGTATTCTAAAATATGGAGTGCTAAAGGCTAGGATGGCAGATGTATTAACAGATGGTCTAAGGGGAACACTTCTTGAAGCTAAAGGGTATGACGTTTCTATAGTAGAATATATTTCACCTCTTGAAACTCCTAAAAATCTTATGATAAGAGCTGTGAAGATTAAGGATGAAGATTATAAAGCAATGGATAATTATATGTCTATGATGGCGGCCTTAAATGTTTACCCAGCCTTATATGGCTTTTTAAATGAATGGGAATATGAGGAGTAAACTTAAAGTTTATCTGTAAAAATCTAATTACCACATAAGTGTTATTTTTTAGAATGCTTACTAGAAAATATCTGATAGATTTGTGATTAAACTTTTATTTCATTGTCAATAATTGAGATGATATTTGTTTTAGGAGGATGTTTTATGAATAAAGTAATGCTAGTGGGAAGATTAGTTAAGGAACCAGAATTAAAGGCTTTTGAGGATAATTTCTTGTGCAAGTTTACTCTAGCAGTAAATACAGGACATATAAATAGTAAAGGTGAAAAAGAAGTGGATTTTATCCCTGTAGCATTATGGGGAAAAAGAGCAGAAACCTTTAATAAGTATATGAAAAAAGGAAATATGGTAAGTATTTCAGGAAAACTTAAGATTAGAAACTTCGAAGTTGATGGTAATCGTAAATACGTAACTGAAGTAGTAGCAGAAAACTTTCAGTTTCTTGAATGGAATAATAAAAATGAGATGGTGTAGCTTACCATCTCTTTTTTATTATACTATATGAGTTCTAAATTTCAATGTAGTGTAATTATCAGAACTTATATATTTTAATTTTAAATTTATGTTTAGTTAAGAGAATAGGAAATATATTTATTGGTATAAGTAAGATAGGGGAAATTATAATTCCATATCCTTATGATACATATTTAAGTAAAATGAATAATTGAAAATGTAATTCATAAATTTATATAGATGGGCTAATAACTCTCTCTTTTTATATGTTTTAATAAAGATTATGAATATAGCTTATTGATAGTTCAATGATCATATAAGTTTTTAACGTAAATTCAATAATGAAACATATATTAAATTCTATCCACTTATTTTTAAGGAAGGAATGGGAGGTAATTATGAACTTTTTTTCATTAACATTAATAGCTATAGCATTAGCTTTAGATGCCTTTGGAGTGGCTCTTAGCATAGGCATTTCCGGTTGTGCTGTGAAAAAACAGAAAATAATCCTTGCTTTATCTTTTGGATTTTTTCAGTTTCTTTTTGCTTATATTGGAGCCACATTAGGGTACTTTATTAACAGTTATATTATATCAGTTCCAGAAATAATTGGAGGAGTTATACAGATTATAATAGGCTTTCTTATGCTTTGGCAGGGATATAGGAAAGGTGAAGGAAACTTTAGGATTCGGAAGGATATGTATGCAATTTTAGGGGCGTCAGTAAGTATTGATGCTATGATTGTTGGGTTTGCAGTGTTATTTTATGAGAAAAATATGCTTATAATATTTGAATACGCTTTATACATAGGACTAATTGCAATGATTTTATCTTTAGCAGCATTTTTCTTATCAAAGTATTTAAAAAAGATTTCAATAGTGGAACAGTATGCTGAATTTATTGCAGGAGTCATTCTTATTTTCTTTGGACTAAAGATGATTTTATTGTAAAACAAATTAATTTAAATATTTATAGATTTGTTGTAAAATATAATTGGTGATTGTATGGAAAATAAAGAACTATTTAAAAGTAAGAGTATCAAAGCGACACAACCAAGAATTATCATTATAGAATTGTTTAAGGAAATTAATGAACCATTAAGTGCTGATAAAATTTTAGAAATTTGTAAGGAGAGAAAATTATTTATAGATCTTTCCACGATTTATAGAACAATAGATTTATTTTATGAGAAAAATATTATTGATAGAATCGACCTGGGAGATGGTAAATATAGATATAAAATGAAAGTCCATGACCATAAACATGTACTTGAATGTATACAATGTCATGAAAAGACTGAAATAGAATGTCCGATGTATAGTGTTGGTGAAAATATAAAGGACAAAACAGGTTTTACAGTTGTCAGTCATGAACTGAAAATTAAAGCTATTTGTGAAAAATGCAAAAAAGAAGATTAGAGACTAGCGTAAGACGGTATTTCTCTATTTTTATATATTTCCAGATAACATGAAAAATTAATTTAAATATTTTTTTACCTTATTACTTAGAACATCCTTTTCGGTGATCTTTTTAATTTTCCAGTGTCTTTCATCTTTAGTAACATAAATATCATAGCGCACTATTTCATTGGATCTATTATCTCTTCCTTGAATATTTACAACAGCGTAATTTCCGTCAGAAAAGATAACCTCTAGGTTAGATATGTCTTTGATTTTATATTTATTAAAAATACTAGAGGTCATATAGGTTTTGACGAAAATATCTACTTGTTGTTCTGGTTCTCTAAAGAAGACAGCTTTTATTGATGTAATTAGTATAAGAGGAATTAAAGCTTTTGTCAGAAGGATTTTATATTTAGGATTTATTTTATTTTTTTTCATTTAAAACTCCTGAATTCTATAAAATTTAATTAGATTATACCAGAATGTGGAAAATAAATATATATGTTATGTGATAAAATAATAAACACAAGATTAAATTTGATAACAGGAGATGATACTATGGATTTTTCTTCATTAGTACTTATAGAAAGAGATAAGGAAAATAAATTTATAAGAGAATTGGATAGCTATAATGTTTCAGAAGGAGCTATCTACATAACGAAATTATATTATGATGGGCAAGTAGTACATCTTCAATTCGATACAAATAAGGATGTAGAGGAATGGGAATATTCTGCAATATTTGATTTGTTTGATTTAGAGGCTTTTTCATCAAAGGATTATGAGGTTATAGAAAACGAAGATGAATATAATCCAACTTGGGAGATAACTTTCGAATATACGGATAATTATAAGGTTATGGAAGAGAAGTTAAATAGCTTATGTGAGATGATTAAAGAAGCTATGGAAAAAGTATTCTTTGATATTCAAGGAAAGGAAGATGAATATAAATAAATTAAATATAATCTTGCAATATAGGCTTAATTCCTAGTTTTGAAAATAACTTCTGCAAGATAATTATATAGGGATTTAATCACTATAATCATAGAGGAGGGAATTATATGGAAGGTTCTAAAAAGTTATTAAAGAGAAGTGAAATACCAGATACAGCAAAATGGGATGTAAATAAAATATTTGCTTCAGATGATAAGTGGGAGGAAGCTTTTAAAGTAGCCAAAGAAGAAGCTAAAAAACTATCTGAATATCAAGGTAAGTTAAAAGAAGCAAATATGCTTTTGGAATTTTTAAAACTAGATGAGAAAATTTCAAGAGATGTAGAAAAAATAATGATGTATGCTTTTTTAAAAAGTGATGAGGATACAAAGAATACAACCTATCAGGGGATTAAAGGAAGAGTAAATTCTTATGTAGCGGAATTGCAGGGTAGCACAGCATTTTTTGTACCAGAAATTCTTTCTTTTGAAGATGATTTTGTAGAAAAAGTAATAAAAGAAAATAAGGAATTGGAGTTATATAGGTTTTATCTAGAAAGGATAATGTCAAAAAAACCTCATATATTAACTAAAGAGAAAGAGGAACTTTTAGCTAGTGCTTCAGAACTTTTTGATGCACCACATAGTATATATAGTATTTTTGCAAACGCAGATCTTAAATTTCCAAAGATTAAAAATGAAGAGAATGAGGAAATGCAGCTTACAGAGGCTATGTATTCTCAATTTATAAAATCAAAAGATAGAAATGTGAGAGAGAATGCATTTAGAAGTTTATTTAAAACATATGGAGAGTTTAGAAATACTATAGCAACTTCTCTTGTATCGTCTATTAAGACTTGGAATTTTAATGCTAAGATTCGTTCTTATAGTAATGCAATAGAAAGTGCGTTAGCCCCAAACAATATTCCAGTTTCTGTTTATGATAATACTATTGAGGCTATAAATAAGAATTTACCGTTGTTACATAGATACGTCAAGCTAAAGAAAAAAATGCTAAAGCTTGATGAAATACATATGTACGATTTATATGTTCCTGTTATAGATACTCCAAAAGAACATATAGAATTTAAAGAAGCAGTAACTATTGCTAATGAAGCATTAAAACCTCTAGGTGACGAATATCTTTCTATATTTAATAGTGGTATAGAAAATTCTTGGATAGATATTTATCCTAATGAAGGAAAGAGAAGCGGGGCGTATTCATGGGGTTGTTATGATACTATGCCTTATGTGCTTTTAAATTATACTTATGAACTAAATGATGTTTCTACCTTTGTTCATGAAATGGGACACTCAATACACTCATATTATTCGAGGAAAAGTCAACCATATATCTATTCAGATTATGTTATTTTCTGTGCTGAGGTTGCTTCAACTACGAATGAGATATTGCTTATAAACCATTTAATTCATAAAGAAAAGGATAAAACTAAAAAATTATATCTTATAAATAGTCAACTTGAGCAGATAAGAGCTACTGTATTTAGACAAGTGATGTTTGCTGAGTTTGAAAAGATAACTCATGAAACCTTAGAAAAAGGAGATAGCTTAACAGCTGACGATTTATGTAGTATATGGCATAATCTAAATGTAAAATATTTTGGGCCAGATATGGTAGTGGATGAAGAGATTGATATGGAGTGGGCTAGAATACCTCATTTCTATTCTGATTTCTATGTATATCAATATGCTACTGGATATGCTGCAGCAAGCTCTTTTGCTAAAATGATTTTAGAAGAGAAAGAGGGAGCTTTAGAAAAATATAAAGGTTTCTTAAAGAGTGGTGGCAGTAATTATCCAATCGAAATTTTAAAAGAAGCTGGTGTAGATATGACTACCGCTAAGCCAATTGAAGATACAATGGATACTTTTAGACAACTATTGGATATGATAGAAGAAATATAGAATAGAAAATTTCTACAAAGAGCAAGTACTCTTTGTAGAAATTTTTTTTTATATTAAAAAAAGTAAATTGTTTTTGAAGAAGTTTAACATAATTTTAATTAAAAGAAAATAGTTGAATTATTGTGGGAATTATATCAAAAAAATTAAAATTAAGTATAAATGCATAAAAATATTGTTATTATTTAATTTAATAAGTATAATTAATCTAAGACCCAATATGAAGTAGGTCATAAATTGAGGGTTTTGAGGTGAGGAATGAGATTAGAGTTTATAGATAGGGTTAAAGAAAATGAGGTCCTGGGACGCGACATATATACTGAGGATGGTAATAGACTTCTAAAGGCAGGAATAACCCTAACATCAGGATACATTGAAAAATTAAAATTACAAGGTGTGTATTATATATACATAAATGATGATAGATTAGAGGATATAAGTTACGCTGATTCTAAGTTAGATGAAATAAAAGGTTATGTAATAAAAGATATTTCCAATATTATTAAAAATATATCCGCTAATGAGATACATGAGACTAAAAAACGTTTAGGATATGTAAAAGAACTTGTTGATCATATTGTAGAAAATGGGGATGTAAATAAATGTTTATATGATATAAAAACACATGATAATTATACATACATTCCTTAGATACTACAATAATAACATGTTTTTTAGGCATGTCTATGAATATAGATGGTGAGGAACTTAAGGAACTTGCAATTGCCTCTTCCCTTCATGATATTGGTAAAACAAAAATTCCAAAGTATGTTTTAAATAGAGTGGAAGCTTGGTCTCGTGAAGAAAGAGACGCTATAAAAAATCATTGCATTTATGGAAAAGAGATTTTAGAAGAGATTGGAGGTTTTTCTGATAAAACAATAAGAGGGGTACTAGAACATCATGAAAGAGTTGATGGATTAGGCTATCCATTTGGATTAAAGGGAAATGAAATTTCAAAATTTGCAAAGATTATAACTTTAAGTAATGCTTATGATGCTGTAGTTAATTGTAAGATAAGTAAAGAAAGATGTAGTCTAACTGATGCTTATGAATATGTATTATCCGGTGCAGATTCTAGATTTGATATGGAACTTGTACAAAGGTTTAAAGAAACTTTTTCGATTTTCCCATTAGGATCTTGTTTAAGGTTATCTGATGGAATTGAAGGATACGTAGTAAGGCAGAACAAAAGTTTTCCAGATAGGCCAGTGATAAGAGTACTTTATGACAATATAACTAAAGCACCAATACCTTTCTATGAAATTGATCTTGTAAAGGTAAAAAATGTTGTTGTTGAAAGTATAGTAAGATAGATTTAAAAAAGAAAAAAGTGCACATAGTATTTTAGTTAAAGCTTAAAATTAGCTAACTGAAACTTGTGCACTTTTATAGTAATTTTAAGAGCAATGTTTTAGAAGATCTTCATAGTACAAGGTTTCTTTTTCTAATAATTCTTCTGTTAATGAATTAAGAATTTCTATATTATCAATTAAAATCTTTTTAGTATCTTCATATAGGCTTTCTATTAAGGACTTACATTCTTTTATTACTTCAGTACTCATTGATGAAGAAAACTTATCTGGTAGGGATTCTATAGATAAAAGACCGAGACTATCACCCATTCCAAATTGGGAAACCATTCTTAATGACAAGGAAGTACTTTCTTTTAAGTCATTAAGAGCTCCAGTAGTGATTTTTTCAGGACCAAAGATGATTTCTTCAGCTGCCCTTCCACCAAGCATAACCATGATCCTTTTTTTTAGGTAATCTTTATTTTGATACATAGAATCTTCCGGGATGCTCAAAGTATATCCACCAGCTCCTTTTGTTGTTGGAATTATAGTCACTTTTGAAACCTTATCCATAGGAAGGAGAAGATGAGAAACTAGAGCATGTCCAATTTCGTGGAATCCAGTAATTCTTTTTTCACTATCCTTAATGTAGTCTCTATTCATTTTATCGTATCCAGCTAAAACAATGGAATATGCCTTGTCCATATGAATGTCAAGGATGTCTTTTGAGTTATCTTTGCAAGCTAAGATTGCTGCTTCATTAACTAAATGTTCAAGCTTAGCGCCCGAAAAATATGAGGTTTTTTGAGACCATTCTTTTATTTTGATATTTTCATGGGGTTTATTCTGTAAATGTAAATTTAAAATCTTTTCTCTAGCTGAAATATCTGGTAAAGTTATCTCTATGTGCCTATCAAATCTTCCAGGTCTTAACAAAGCACTATCTAAAATATCAAGTCTGTTTGTCGCTGCCATAACGATTATTCCTTCTGTTTCATTGAAACCTGACATTTCTGTTAACAATGCATTTAAGGTTTGATCTCTTTCGTCGGAACCACCAGAAGCGGAATTACTTCTTGCTTTTCCTATTGCATCGATTTCATCTATAAAGATAACAGCTTTTCCATGACTTCTTGCTTTCTTAAATAATTGTCTGATCCTACTTGCCCCAACACCAACGTAAACCTGTATAAAATCAGAACCGCTCATTGCATAAAAAGGTACACCAGCTTCACCAGCTACAGCTTTTGCTAGTAGGGTTTTCCCAGTACCAGGATCACCATAAAGAATTATTCCTTTAGGCATTCTAGCCCCATATTCTCTATATTTTTGAGGATTTTTTAGAAAATCGATTATATCCATTACAGATTCTTTTGCTTCTTCATTTCCAGCTATATCATTTAATGTTAAGTGCGAATTTTCAGCTGAGGAATTCTCTAAACTATCTACACTAATAATTCCTTTGGTACCAGTATAAGAGCGTTTGATTAATATTCCTCCGATAGCTAATAAGGAGAAGAAAAACATATACCTTCCGATAACCCCTAGAGAAGTAGAATTTCCAGGAGATACCGTTACACCTTCTTTTAATAAATCTGCTTTTAGTGAAGGACTTTCTGGGTTATCAGTTTTATAAGTTGTACCATCTTTTAAAGTAACAGAAATAGTATCACTCTTTGTTAGATGAACTTCACTTATATTTTTATTTTTTAAATCTTCATTAAATTCAGAATATAATTTAGTGTTTTTGGTAGTTAAGTTCATTTCTGTGACCATTAAAAGGCCAACGGATACTACTGCAGTTATAACAGGAATTATTAAAATATTTTTAAATGGTCTTTTCATTGATCTTCCTCCTAAAATTTCTAGCTCTTTAAATTGTTTTGAAATAAAAAGAGTATTAACTGAATAACAGTATACATAGAAGTATAAAAAAAAGCTAATGTTTCTACTAAGCTTTACCTTAGTAACTTTTGCTAAGAATTTATCAGCTAGTAAATCTTAAATTACACATATTTAGTCATTTTATTGGAGTATATCAGTCTATAAATTAAAAAAATCATGTATTTTTAGTTATTTTGGATATTTATGTATTTGGATATTTATCCTTTTCGAGATATAGTGTATACTTTAAGGTGAATATATGGATAAGATAACTAAAAGTGATACTTATGAATAAGTTCTTATGAGTTTTTTAATGAGGAACTTTTTTAATTTAGGATAAGCTTTTTAATTTGAGAGGAACTTTTAAATTTAGGAGGAAGAATTATGAACATTTCATATGTAAAGTTAAGAATTACTGAGAATGATATTATGAGCATTATTCATGATTATCTTGATGTAAAAGAACTGAAAATAGAGAAAATCAAAATTTCAAATGGGTTAATAAATGTACAGGGTTCATATAAATTGGGAATTTCCTTACCTTTTACAGCAGTAGTAGGGGTTGGAACTGTTAAGGAAGATGAAATAAAATTAAAGATATTTAAACTGTCAGCAGCAAAGCTTAGAGTTTCTGTAAAACTAGCAGATTATGTTTTGGGGAAATTGCTAAAGGATTTGGATGGATATGGTATAAAGCAAGCTAAAGGCCATCTAATTGTAAATTTTAAAGGAATTCAAAAGCTTATACCTATTGTCTCTTTCAATTTAGAATCTTTAGTAATTAATGAGGGGTATATAGAAATTGAAACCAAAGATATTAATGTCAATATGCAGAAGGAAACTGTGAGTATAGAAGAGATAAAAGAGGAAAGAAAAATACTTTTAGAAAAGAGAGTAGTAGTTCAAGATGCATACAATAAAATAAGAACTAGAATAATAGAAAATGTTCCAGATAAATATAGAGAGGCAGTTCCATATGTTGCTCTTGTACCGGATTTAATAGTTCTCGTTTATAGGTTATTTAAGGACAAGCGTGTTCCACTCAAGATAAAAGCAATTCTTGGAATATCTGTAGTATATAAATTTTCACCAATTGATATTATTAATGATGTAATACCAGCTATTGGTGATTTTGATGATATTTATATGATTTTTTATGCATTGAACATGGTTAGGGAAGAGGTGCCTGAGGAAGTAATTTTAGATAATTGGTCTGGTGAGGCAGATATATTAATGGTAATTAAGGATGGCACAGATTATATATTTAATACATTTGGTGTGAAGAAGATAAGCACAGTATTTACTACTATTTCAAGTGTATTATTAAGAAAAAAGAGGACAAAATTAAAAAAGAAAGACTAACTTAGAAGTAAGGAGAATATATGGGTAAAAAGGTATATGCCATAAAGGAAGGCTTTGACATTGAAAAAAATATAAAAATTGAAAATAAAATTGTTTCTACTTGGGCAGAATGTTTGAAATATGTAAAAGGTGTAAAAGGTGCTAAATATAAAAGCTTTGAAAATATGGAAGAAGCTAAAGCTTTTTTAAGCGATAATAATAAGCTTTTAAAGAAAGAGGAAGGTAATTATCCAAAGGATTGTCTACATATTTATGTTGATGGAAGCTATAATGGAACGGAAGAAATTTATTCCTATGGATTAGTTGCTGTGAAAAATGGAGTAATACAATATATAGAAAGTGATGGAATAAAAGATCCGTCTAAGAAAAACATAAGGCAAATCGCAGGAGAACTAAGGGGTGCTGTTAGGGCTGCGGAATATGCCATTGATAAGGGTGAAATAAAAGTTGTTATTTTTCATGATTATGAAGGAATTTCACATCATGCAACAGGTTTTTGGGAGAGGAAAGAATCATCTTCTATAGAGTATTATGAGAAAATGAATAACTTAATGAAACAAGGCTTGGACATAATATTTGTTAAAGTAGATAGTCATACAGGGGATTTGTTTAATGAAATTGTTGATGAAAAATGCAAAGAGAAAGCTAGGATTACCCCTACCAAGGTTACTGAAAAATGGTTATTAACTAATAAGTTAGAAGTTGTGTCTAGCGAAGTAAAAAATGAGATAATAGCTATTGCACCTAAAGGTAAAGGAAATATTATTGTAGTAGGCCAAGTAGAAAAATTAGTAGACGAAGAAAATAAAGAAGAAGACTTTGATATCTTAGAGTTTTTAATTAAAGCTTATAAAGAAGATAAAACTAAGTGCAAGATGCTTGTAAGTAGGTTAAATGATGCAGAAAAAAGTTATGTAATTATGGAGCTTATAGCAAAAAATATGCAAGGAAAAAATTCCCAAGGTTAATATAATAAAATTTGCATATCATACAAACATAGTACAATAAACAATCGGTTTATTTTGAAAGGAGAGCAACTAATGAATAACTTTCTTAGAGGTATGATTTTTGGTATGCTTGGAGCAGTGGTTTTTGCAATTATTTCAATACCAGATATGGATATGAAAACTCAGAAAAGAGTAAAAAGAGGGTGTAAGAATATTTGCAATAAAGCTGAAGATATGTATGATACTGTAAATTGTTGGATGAGATAAAACTTAAGGGAAAACTCCCTTAAGTTTTTTTAAATTGAAATTTTATTCTAAATATTTGTATAAAAAATAGAATTAATGGTATATGTTGAGTACTATAATGACAAAAATAATATTTTATTTAAAAAAAGATAAGAAAAAATGAGTTAAATGTGATATAATAAAATAAAATTTTCACTACATTTTAAATTAAATTTAACTTTGAAAATTTATGTTGAAGAGGTAAAAAATATGGAGATTCTTTCACTAGGAGAGAAAATAAAAAGATTACGAAAAGAAAAAGGTTTTACATTGAAGGATCTAGCTGGAGATCGTATAACGCCAGGACAAATTAGTCTTGTGGAATCTGGGAAGTCAAATCCTAGCATGGATTTGCTAGAATATCTGGCCAATACTCTTCACTGCACTGTTGAATATTTAATGGAAAGTGAAGAAACACAAGCAGAAAAGATTTGCATTTACTATGAAAACATCGCAGAATCCCACATTATTGAAAAACAATGGGGTTTAGCTGAAGAAAATATTGAAAAGAGTAGTTACTATGCTGAAAAGTATAAGTTAGAATATCGAAAAGCAAAGATTTACTATTTAAAAGGAGATATCGAAGCTGAAAAAGGGAATCTTCAAAAGGCGCAAGAATATTTCTTAATATCTAATGGAATATTTACAAAAGAAAAACTATTTGAAGAAATGGTTGATACATTTTTAAAGCTAGGTGATATTTCTTATAATTTAAAAGCATATCATTCTGCTATAACTTATTTTCAGCAAGCTGAGAGAATATTTACCGACAATGAAGTCATTAATGATTTCTTGAAAGGGAAGATTTATCATAATTTAGCTAAGATACACCAAATATTTGACCAAACTGATAAGGCAATTAATTATACTTATTTGGCAAAAGAAAAATTTAAACAGCTAGATAATAAGCGTGATTATGGCAATACCTTACTTTTGTTAGCAAAGGAATATTTGAAAAATGAAAACTTAGAATATGCAATTAGATATTCTAACAAAGCATTAAAGACTTTAGATGAAGCTAGAAACCTAGAATATATGGGTGATATAGAAAATAATCTAGGAAAGTTATTTTATGAATTCGAAAATATTCAAGAATCATTTGATCACTATGAGAAAGCAAGGGAGCTTAGAAACAAATACGATAAGAATAAACTCATCGGTACACTTATAAATATGTGTAACAATTATGTGAAGCTTAAAGATATTGAAAATGCAAGAAAAGTATTAGAAGAAATCAATGAAAACATTGAATATATTTCTGACCTTGATATGGTACAAGTATATATCTTAAACTTCAGACTGTTCCACATGGAGAACAATGATGTGTACGCAGAAAAAAATCTGTTAATAGCTTTGAATTATGCTGAAAGTAAAGAACTTTATAAAGAAGCAGCACAGCTTTCCTTTAAAATTGGTAATTTCTATTTAGATAAAGGTGACGAAAAAATGGCCAACCAGTATCTTAATAAAGGGGTAGAGTTATTTAGAAGCTTAGGCATACTTCAAGATATTTAAGGACAGGAGTAAGTTATGGAGATTTTATCGGTAGGAAAAAAGATTAAAAGAGCACGTATATATAAAGGATATACCTTAAAAGAACTTTGCGGAGATAAGTTATCTGTATCGAAATTGAGTTGTATAGAAAATGATAAGATACAAGCGGAAGAAGAAGTACTTTTATATATTGCTAAAAGACTTGGTCTTGATTACGATTACTTAGTCCAAGATATTGAGAAACAAATAACAGAAAATATACAAGAATGCAAAAAAAATGCTGATGGATATAAGTATATTGAAGAGCTAAATTACAATTTAGAAGTAGCTATTGAATGCGGTTATAATGATTTAGCCTTTGAAATTATTCATTCTATTTTTAGTTGGTTTATAGATAAAAAGAATTCTAAAGAATGTCATAAGTATCTTACAAGATATTATGAATTAGGTACTAAGATACGTGGTATGAGATACCTTATGTTTATGGATATAGGCGATTTTATATATTTAAATGATGAATATGTACAAGCGTTAGGGTATTATGAAACTACATTACGTTATATTGAAGATAATAAGATTGAAGATAAAGATGTTTATTACTCTGCAATGTTTAAAAAAGCTAATTGCCTAATCTTTTTAAATAGGCTTGAAGAAGCCTTTGAACTAATAAGCGAAATGGAAAATGGAGTGGATTTCGTTTCAGATAGCTATTTAAGAGCTAGGGCTTTGGGGATTCTTGGTATAGTTAAATATAAACAAACAAAGAATATCGAAGAAACGTATCCATTCATTTTGCAAGGAATTGAAATAGCAGAAAAGGAACCAGAAAAATTTGCTACAATAGTTTATTGTTATATGAATTTATTCCATAAAGTTGGATGTAATGAACTTGCGCTAATTTATTGTAATAAGATATTAGAAATAGAAGCACAATTGAATCAAGAGCAAAAAATAAGTTATATTATATTTGTTCTTGAAGTTTTCATGAAGAATGAAATGTATGATGACATTTTGAATATTTGCAATAGTCACATTGATCAAGTGATAGCGGCTGATAATAATATATTTACTGAAAAGATGTATTATTTCAAAGCAAAAGCATTAGAGAAGAGTGGAGAGTATAGAAGTGCAGAGATATATTATAGTCTTTCCTTGGATATACTATTAAAGACTGGTTCTAAACATGAGATTTGTCAGCGATATTTTGAAATAGGAAACATGTACTATGAAATGAAAAACACTGTTGATGCTATAAAATACCTTAATTTTTCTATGAATATTAAGGAAGAACTTTAAGTAGGGTATCTAAATTGAATATTATGTTAAGGATACTGAAGAAGTTATAGAAAAAAGTCATGTTTCTGAGTTAATACGGAGATATGGCTTTTTTCATATAAATTTTTTAGTTATATTGGAGGGGTAGAGAATGGATGTTGAAAAACTTACATTAAAGGTACAAGAAGCAATAAATAATGCACAGGGATGTGCAGTGAGATTTAATCATCAACAAATTGATGCGATACATCTTTTCTATGCGTTGATAACGCAGGAAAATGGATTGGTGCCAAATATATTTGATAAGATGAATATCAATATGAAGGCTCTTGTAGATGAAACAACAACAGAGTTAAATAGAATGCCAAAGGTACTTGGTCAAGGGGCTCAGGAAGCAAGAGTATATGCTACAAGACGTTTTGAAGAAATTTTTGTAAAAAGTGATGATATAAGAAAGAGTTTTGAGGATTCATATATTAGTGTAGAACATGTTATGTTGGCACTATTAGAGAATCATAGTAGTGATGCTATAGGTAAGATATTTAACAAGTTCAATATAAATAAGAAAAGTTTTATGGATAATTTAAAAGTTGTCCGTGGTAACCAACGAGTTGAATCAAATGACCCAGAAGGAACTTATGAGGCTTTAGCAAAATATGGACGAAACTTAGTAGATGCAGCTAGAAACCACAAGCTTGATCCGGTTATTGGTAGAGATGAAGAAATTCGAAGAGTAATTAGAATTTTATCAAGAAGAACAAAGAATAACCCTGTACTTATTGGAGAACCAGGGGTGGGAAAAACTGCGATTATAGAAGGCCTAGCTCAAAGAATTGTTAGGGGAGACGTACCAGAAGGGTTAAAAGGAAAGATAATTTTTTCTTTAGATATGGGAGCTCTTATAGCTGGTGCTAAATACCGTGGAGAATTCGAGGAACGATTAAAAGCTGTGCTAAAGGAAGTTGAGCGTAGTGAAGGAAAAATAATTTTATTTATTGATGAAATTCATACAATAGTTGGTGCTGGTAAAACAGAAGGTTCTATGGATGCTGGTAATCTTATAAAACCTATGCTTGCAAGAGGGGAACTTCATTGTATAGGCGCAACTACTTTTGATGAATATAGAAAATACATAGAAAAAGATAAGGCTCTTGAGAGAAGATTCCAACCAGTAATTGCTACTGAACCAACAGTAGAGGACACTGTTTCTATATTAAGAGGACTTAAAGAACGTTTTGAAATTCATTATGGAATCAGAATTCATGATTCGGCAATTGTAGCAGCTGCTAAATTATCAGACAGATATATCACTGAAAGATTTCTTCCAGATAAAGCAATAGATTTAATAGATGAAGCTTGTGCAATGATTAGAACAGAGATTGACAGTATGCCTACGGAGTTAGATATATTAAAACGAAAAATTTTTCAATTAGAAATTGAGATGGAAGCTTTATCAAAAGAAAGTGATAGTTCTGCTATTCAAAGATATGAAGCTTTAAAGAAGGAAGTCAGCGAATTAAAAGAACAAGATTTAGAACTTTCAGCTAAGTATGAAAAGGAAAAACATAAAATTCTTAGTGTTAAAGAATTAAAATCTGAAATTGATGATATAAAAGGAGAAATAGAAAGAGCAGAAAGAGAATATGATTTAAATAAAGCTGCTGCATTGAAGTATGGTAAACTTCCAGAAACAGAGCAGAAGTTAAAGGAAAAGGAAGAAGCTTTAAGGAAAGAATATGATACTGCTATGCTTAAGGAAGAAGTGACGGAATCTGAAATATCAGAAATCGTTGCAAAGTGGACAGGAATCCCAGTTACAAGACTTATTGAAGGCGAAAGACAAAAGCTTTTAAGACTTGAGCAAGAATTAAAAGAAAGAGTAATTGGACAGGAAGAAGCAGTTACAGCAGTTTCTAATGCAGTTTTAAGGGCTAGGGCAGGACTAAAGGATATGAATAGACCAATTGGTAGTTTTATATTTTTAGGACCTACTGGTGTTGGTAAGACTCAATTAGCGAAAAGCTTAGCCAAAAACCTCTTTGATAGTGAGGAAAATATAATAAGAATTGATATGTCGGAATATATGGAGAAATATTCAACTTCAAGGCTTATTGGAGCGCCTCCAGGGTATGTAGGATATGAAGAGGGTGGACAGCTTACGGAGGCAGTGAGAAGAAAACCGTATTCTGTTATTCTTTTTGATGAAATAGAAAAGGCACATGAAGATGTGTTTAATATTTTCCTTCAGATTTTTGATGATGGAAGACTTACAGATAATAAAGGAAACACTGTAGATTTTAAAAATACGATTATAATAATGACCTCAAATATTGGTAGTAGCCATCTATTATCAAATTCTTCGTCAAAGACTGTTGAAGAAGGTGTACGAAACCAAGTAATGGCTGAATTGAAAACAAGATTTAAACCAGAATTCTTAAATAGAGTTGATGATACTATTCTATTTAAACCATTGACCTTAGATGAAATTGCTTCAATAATAGATATTTTCCTTGATCAAATTAGATTTAGATTAAAGGAAAGAAATATAACATTAAAGATAACATCAAAGGCAAAGGAATTAATAGCGGTGGAAGGATATGACCCAATATATGGTGCAAGACCTTTAAAAAGATATCTCCAAAATACTATAGAAACGGAACTTGCTAGAAAACTTATTAAAGGTGATATATTTGATGGAGATGAAGTGGGAATAGACGTTGAAAATGAAAAAATAATTCTTCAAAAGCTATAATTTTATTAATTAGTGACATAATATTATCGTTACAAACAAAAGAAGCTGGTGATATTATGAGAAAGCTGTTAATTGCAATTCTAATTTTCGGATTTTGTTTTTATGGTGGGAGTGAACTTAGTGCTTTTGAGATTAAAGCTACTAGTATAGATCCACCAACTGAAAATAGGGAAGAAGAGTCTCAAAGGGAGAAGATTGTTTATTTAACCTTTGATGATGGTCCCAGTAGAGCCACGGACAAAATTTTAGATATCCTAAAAAAATATGATATAAAGGCTACTTTCTTTGTTATAGGTACTTCTATAGAAAGCAATCCAAATACTTTTAAGAGAACCATCGATGAAGGACATAGTGTTTGTATTCATACTTATACTCATAATAAGAATATTTATAATGATGTAGAGAGTTTTTTTAAGGATAATGAAAGGTGTCGTGAATTATTAGAAGAAAAAATGTATAGGGGTACAAATAAGTATTTTAGGTTTCCAGGAGGATCCTCTAATAGAATGGGGAATAAAACAACTTTAAAGGAAATAAGGCAGGAAGCTTTTAATAGGGAATTGTGTTATGTAGATTGGAATATGAGCCTAGAGGACTCAATATATAAGAATACACCTTCTAGTACTCTTTTAAGGACCTTCAAGAAGCAATACAAAAATCAAGACAGGATAGTCATTTTAATGCACGATGCTCATTATAATATGACAACTGCTGAGGCGCTACCAGTAATAATAAAATTCTTAAAACATGAGGGTTATGAGTTTAGTGATTTTGGTAACATCAGTGAAGATGAATATGTAAAACTAAAAAGGATGAGACTAATTAATAAATATGAAGTAGAATAAGGATATAAGAAAAGTAGCTATAGAAGAACTGTACTTTGTTTTTGACAAAGTACAGTTCTTCTCAAAAATAGCTACTTTTTATTTCTTTCTATTATGAAGTTTTTCCCATTGTGTTCAAAGGTATCATCAAGTGAGGTTAAAGCTACTTCATCACCATAGCGATTTGCAAGGGCGGTTTTTATTAACCTGTCTGCAAGTTCTGGATTTTTTGAAAGTAGGGACCCATGGAAATAAGTGCAATAGGTGTTTTTATAAATACATCCCTCATATCCATCTTCACCATTATTACCATAACCTTCGATTACTTTGCCAAGAGGTTTCAAATCATTTATATATGTTCTGCCAGAATGATTTTCAAAACCTACATATGTTTCATTTACTTCTTCGTTTACTATTACAGTATTACCAATAAAGCGTTTGCTTCCAGCTTCTGTATAGAGATTTAAAATTCCTAAGCCTTGTAGTTTTTGGCCTTCAGGAGTTGTATAATATTTACCTAAAAGTTGATAGCCACCACAAATTGCCAAAAGCACTTTCCCTTCTTCTATATATTGAGACAAACCGTCCTTTTTGGTTTCAGATAAATCAGTGGAAACTATAGATTGCTCGTAGTCTTGCCCACCACCAAAGAAAACTATATCATAATCATCTTTATTGAAACTATCCTTTAAAGAAACGTTATGGATGTTTATTGTAATTCCTCTTTTTTCTGCTCTGTATTTTAGTATTCTTATATTTCCTAAGTCTCCATAAACATTTAAGAGGTCAGGATATAAGTGACATATATTTAATTCCATTTGCACACCTCTTTACCATAACTTTTTAATGTAGCCTTTTCCATGAAGAAATTTTCTAAAGGATGTCATAGCAGTATAAGTTGCTAATATATATATTTCTTCACCAGCTATAGATTTGATTTTTTCAATTAAATCTTCATAATTGTTTACTAAGGTGAATTTATCTACATTAAGACCTGCTACCTTTAGTCTTACAGCCATATCATATTTCCTAAGACCACCAATTATTATGTCATCAATAGTTTTAGAAGTTAACTTTTCAAAATTAACATCCCAAATCCAAGAAACATCTGTTCCATCAGCATAATTATCGTTAAGAAGAAAAGCGATATTAAGAGAGTTTTCGCTAAAGGTTACTGTGTTTACTGCTTCATCGTAACCAGCAGGATTTTTAACTAATATAATCTTAACTTTTTTACCATCTATATTTAAAATCTCTTGACGTCCAAAACTTGATGCTTGATGTTTAAGGGATTTTTCTATAACAGTATCACTAATTCCCACAGTTTTTGCTACAGCGTAAGCGCAGACAGCATTATAAATATTATAAGTTCCTGGTTGGTTTATGAAAAATTCATTATCGTTAAGTTTAACCAAAGAGCCTTGCGTGCTGCTTTCTAATACAGCGTCTACTGAAAAATCTAAGCTTGGTCTTGAATAACCACAGTTTTCGCAGTAGAAACTACCTAGATGATTGTATGTAACAAAGTTGTATTTATAAGGACTTTTACAAACCTTACAAAACTTAGCGTCGGCATTAATATCAATTTCTTTATTATCGTTAATACCTACTTTAAAGCCGTAATAAGAAACTGGATTTGGAAGTTTTAAATCTCCAAGCAGTGATTCATCACCATTTAAAATCAATTTTGAGTCTGGTGACATTTTTATAGCAGATAAAAGAATATTTAAGGTTGTATATACTTCACCATATCTATCTAACTGATCACGAAATAGATTTGTTATTGTAATAACATCGGGAGAAATTTTATCAGTTATAAATTTTAGATTTGCTTCATCTACTTCAATAACTGCGTATCGTTGACTTTTGTTTTTCTTGAAGCTATAGTTATTTATAAAACAAGCAACTATACCAGAAATAAGGTTGGCACCAGTAGCATTTGTTATTACATCTAACCCTGAATCCTTAAGCATATTGTAAATCATGCTAGTGGTAGTAGTTTTACCATTAGTACCTGTAACTAAGATAATTTTATACCCCTTAGTAATATCCTTTAAAATATCTTTTTTAATTTTTAAAGCTATTCTTCCGGGGAAGTTAGTGCCTCCTTTAAATAGCTTTTTACTTATGGTTCCGAGAACCTTTGATGAAATTATACTAATAAAACTACGAAATCCTATTTTAATCACCTCAAACTTTAGTTATGGGTAGCTAGAGTGTTCCAAGACTAACTCTTTAGCTGCATATTATTATAATATAAAAAAGATAAATTTGCTAATTAGTCTAAAGTCTTATGGAAAGCTTTATGCCTTAGATAAAGACTTTAGGTTTATATAATCGTTAGAAATCTTATTATTTAGAGTTGGTGAGTAGTTGTTTAAAATTTCTAAGAAATCTTTTGCTTCTTGCTCTTTATATGGAGTTGGGACATAGTCATTAAATTCTTCCGTTGATGAAATTCTAGTTGGAATAACCTTAATTGCTATATCTTCAAGAGTATTGTTAGAAATAATAAATTTAGTTTGTAAAATCATTGATTTCTTATCCTTTGGGTTATTATTTCCACCGAAACAGAAATTTCCCATAGAATAGGCGATAAGCTTGTCTTTATATAATTCAAAACTCTGTATAACATGCGGATGTGATCCCCATACCATAGTTGCTCCAGAATCAATAGCGTAATGTGCAAGATAAATCTGAGTATCATTAGGTGTATATTGATTTTCGTCTCCCCAGTGGAAATATGGAATTACTATAGTACAGCCTTCTGATCTTGCATCTTCAATATCATTTTTTATTGAATTAAGTAATTCAGAAGAGTTATACCAGCCTTGATAGCCTAAGAAGGCAAATTTTATACCGTCTATTTCTTTTATCAACTTAAAGTTTTCGCCGATACAGTCAATATTTGAATTGTTTAGAGTATCAACGGTATCTTGAAATCCTTCGTTGCCGTAATCATATATGTGGTTGTTAGAAATTGTAACTGCTTCAACACTTGATGAAGATAATATCTTAACAAAATCCATTGGACCCTTGAAATTGAAAACAGTTCCTTCACCTTTATATGATTTTGTTGAAGAGTCGGTTAATGGGTTCTCAAGATTTGCAATTGTTATATCATCTTCAGAGAATACTTCTAATACGTTTTTAAAAAAATATTTATAATCTTTTTTATTTGAGTCAAAAGCTTCCATAAGGCTTGAATCGTAATTAAATGAATCATCAGTACCTATAACTACATCGCCTACCATAGAAACAAGGATCTCTTTATCAGAAGTTTTCGCTGGAACTTCTAATTGATATCTAGAGTCACGTAACTCAGTGATTTGGAAATCATAGAAGTAGTTATATTTAGGGATTTCACTTGGAATATAAAAATAGCCTATAAGAACTATTAGAATCGCAGCTGGAAGAACTATAGAAAAGGAAATAAAAAGTACTGATTTAATTTTATCAAATATATTATAATTCATAAAAATCACCTCTAGGGACAGTTTAACATAAATGCAGTGATGAGCCTATATGTGAATAAAAAAAACTTCCTAAGTTGAAGTGAAATTGATAATAGGGTAAAATGTAAAATAGGTTAATATTACTTATGATACTAGAATATAGTTTTAAGGGGACAGTTATATGAATGGCATAAAGAAAATGATTTTCATATTTATTATAGTATCAGTGATTTGTGGTTACTGGTTTTATAATAAAAATTCTTTTTTGAAAGAAAAGAAGGAATCACCAGCAATAACTTTAGAAACTTTTGATAATATCTATGATGGTAAGTATATTAAATTTTATTATGATAACCTTGGTGATATAAATTTAGAAAAAATTAAGACTGACTATAAACTTGAGGAAAATGTGAAGATGGAGGGAACAGAACTTGATAAAATTCTATCATTAAGTGAGTTTTTATCTTCAAAGCTTCAACTTAATAAAAAATCTTCATATAATACAGAAGATATTTCAACATTAATAAGTAAAAGTTTTAGTGGACAAAGACTTAATGCTAAAGACTATAATATTATTTTTGCCAATTTTGTGAAGGCATTAGGATTTCAGAGTCGAGTATTAGAATTGTATCAAAATGAAAGCAAAAAAGAGACCACTATATTCTCAATAACTGAAATTTACATACCAAGTTTATCAAAATGGATGGCGTTTGATTCTATAAATAAACTATTTTTTGCGAAGGGAGAAGATCCTTTAAGTGCTATTGAAGTTATAGAACAAGGTCTTTCTGTAGTTGATCTTAGTAAAGAAGAAAAGAATTATGTTAGAGATTATGGTAAGTATTTTAATAACTTAAGAATGCAACTAGATAACAGCTATTTTACTAACAAAAAAAGTAACTCTTATATTATGTATTTAAAAGAAGATGATGAGCCGCAATTGATTATTAATACGAAGCCATTGAATTCAACAATATATACCCATCGTAGGGAGGCATTTATGTATGCGCCTACTAGTGAGGGTGAAATAGCTAAGGAGATGCAGAACTTTAAGGATGTAATACCGACATTAATATTAACCTTAAAAAATAGCGAAAAGAAATTACCAGTAATTAATGGAGCTGCTTTTAAAGATAGTGTAAATGTGAAGAATTATTACATAAGAATTGATGATGGGCAGTGGGGAGTCATAGATAATTATTTTACTATCACTTTAAACCCAAGGTCAAAAACGAAAATACAACTATCTTTAGATGGGAATACAGTTCTAAGAGAAATTGTCATTAGTAATACAAAAGGTTAGATATATAATTAAAATTAAAGAAGGGAAATGATGTAGTTAAGATGGAAACAGTTTTTTTTATTTTAAAGTCGATGGTTTTAGGGATTGTAGAAGGGGTAACTGAGTTTCTGCCAGTATCTTCTACTGGACACTTAATAATTTTTCAAAGTTTTTTAGGTTTTGATGTAGGCCAAAGTAAAGAATATATTGATATGTATACATATGTTATTCAATTAGGAGCAATTTTAGCAGTTATTGTGCTCTTTTGGAAAAAAATTATGAATACTTTAGTTAAACTTTTCCCAAGTGAAAAGAGAGATATTAGTTATAGAGAATCAGGATTAAGATTTTGGCTTATAATCGTAGCTGCTTGCATACCAGGAGCGATTGTGCAATTAGGTTTTGGTGATTTTTTTGATGAATATCTTATGAATCCTACAGCAGTTTCAATTGCGTTGGTTGTAGGTGGTATTCTTATGATACTTATAGAAAATAAATATAGAAAAAGAAGAAATGGTACGAAAAGTGAATTGGATGTTACTATAAAACAAGCGTTGATAATCGGAGCATTTCAATGTTTGGCAGTATTTCCGGGAATGTCTAGATCAGCCTCTACAATCATGGGCGGTTGGATAGCAGGACTTACTACTATAGCGGCAGCAGAGTTTTCTTTCTTCTTAGCTATACCAGTAATGGCTGGTATGAGTCTTCTTAAGATAGTGAAAATTGGTGGTTTTGCAGCAATGACTTCAGCGCAGGTAATATCGCTTGGCGTAGGTTTCTTAGTAGCTTTTATTGTAGCTTTAATTGTGGTGGATAGATTTATAGCCTTCTTAAAGAAGAAGCCGATGAGAATTTTTGCAGTATATAGATTTGTTTTTGCTGTCTTTGTGTTTATAGCAGGATATTTAGGATTTTTTAATGTTTAATAAATGATAAAGGTAAATTTTTATCTATTCTTTAATGAAAAGTGCTTCATCTGAATAAGATATTAATATTTGTATAAAATAAAATACGAAGTATAAGATTCATTTCTAAGAGGTGATAGCATGGTTAAAAAGGATACTCTTGATAAAATAATACAAAGCAATAGATGGGTAAAGAACGATATTGCAATGGGAAGAATACAATGTTCTAAGGTTGTAAGAACTAATGGCGAGCCAGAACTTTTGGCTATAATAACGTCTAATGAGTTAAAAGAGCCAGTTGCAGCTTATATAGAGGAGGTTTTGGTTGCTAATAATCAGCTTATTCTATTTTATGATGGACAGTTTCTTACAAGTATAGGGAAAGATGAATATGGAGAATACAAGGACTATTTATCAAGAGAGGAATGGGAAATTGTTTTTTCGAAAAAGCCTAGTGATGAACTAGTAAACCGCGGTATGATAGCTGAAGGTCAAGGATACCTTTTAGAAATTCATGAATCTATGGAAGAGTTTATGAGAAGAGGGTATTCAGAAGAATTATCAAACGAAATACAACAAATGTATCATCTTTAAATTTATTAAAGGGTTATCTCAGAATGAATGTAAATACATTTTGAGGTAATCCTTTTTGATTATAATTTATAAATTAACACAAGTTACAATAAGATTTTTACATTAAAGCTATGTTTATATATTTAATGTAGATTTTCAATCAGAGCATATATATCAAGAAATTTTTTAGAGATTAAAGCTACTAATATCCTCTTTAAATATAGGATTTTCAAAGAAAGTATATTCTTCAGAAGTGCATATAATATTAGAGTTAGGTTAAAAATATTAAAGATTTTTTTAAATATTCTCAATAGTATGAAATAAGATATTTAAAAAAATTACCAAATGTTATATAATGGTATTATCATGGGTTAGGAGGGATATGATGCAAGAGCAAAAAATAAAAAAAATAGCATTACTAACAGGGGGAGGAGATTGTCCAGGTTTAAATGCTGTTATTCGAGCAGTTACACGAACAGCAATTTTAAAATACGGTTATGAAGTAATCGGATACATATTTGGATATAGAGGGTTGTATAACAATGACTTTATTCCTTTAACTTTAGATAAAGTATCCGGAATTGGACATAAAGGCGGCACAATACTTTATAGTTCAAATAAAGATAATCTATTTGATTACCAAGTAGAGGAAAATGGTGAAATTGTTAAAAAAGATGTTTCAGATGTAGCTATAGAAAATCTTAAAAAAGAAGGTGTTGATGCTATCGTTGTTATTGGGGGCGATGGTACTTTAACAAGTGCAAGGGACTTTTCAAGAAAAGGCATAAATGTAATAGGAGTTCCTAAAACAATAGACAATGATTTACCTGCTACAGAGGTTACTTTTGGGTTTAATACAGCCGTTGAAGTTGCAACTGAAGCACTTGATAGATTACATACAACTGCTGAATCACATCATAGAGTTATGCTTCTTGAAGTTATGGGAAGAAATGCTGGATGGATTGCGCTTCATTCAGGTTTAGCAGGTTCTGCAGATGTAATACTCATACCAGAAATTCCATATGATTTACATAAGGTTGCTGAAAAAATAGAAATGAGACAGCGTGAAGGTAAAAAGTTTACAATTATTGTTGTAGCAGAAGGGGCAAAACCAAAGGATGGCGATGTAGTTGTAGCAAAAGTAGTAGATGATAGTCCAGATCCTATTAGACTTGGTGGTATTGCAAATAAGCTTGCTGCAGATCTTGAAAAAATAATAAAAAATCAAGAAATTAGAGCTACAATCTTAGGTCATATTCAAAGAGGTGGAATAACATCAGCTTATGATAGAATACTTTCTACAAGATATGGAGTTGCAGCAACTGAGCTAATCCATGAAGGTAAGTTTGGAAATATGGTAACTTTAAAGGAAGATAAAATTTCTTATGAAGCTTTAGAAAAAGTTATTGGTCATACAAGAGTTGTAGAACCAGATGGTGAATTAATACAAACAGCGCGAAGCATAGGTGTTTCTTTTGGTGATTAAAGCAATTTAAAAAATATATATAAATAAAAAATGATGATAAAATTAATTATCATCATTTTTTATTTCTTTTTCTCAATGGTATAATAGAAGAATTATTTAGAAACTAGTAATTTGTCCTAGAAGATATTTCTTTAATAATGCAAGGTCGATAGCATTAGTATTACCATCTTTGTTTACATCTGCAGCTACTTTTGCAGCTGGATCTGTAAATTCACTTAATAGACCTTTTTTCACTAATGCAAGATCTAGAGCATTGATTTTACCGTCATTGTTTACATCACCTAAGGCATAACCAGGAGTATAGTAGTCGCTTGTAGGAACTAATTTAACAACTGAATCGAAAGCTGGTTTTGGATAGTAGTTTCCATCGAATAGCAATGGTAATCTTGTTGCACGCCAGCTTGTTCCATCAGTAATACCCCAGAATACAACGTTTGTAATGTTAGCAGTACCTGCTTTTTTTGCATCTAAAATACTTTGCATAATAGCTGCATATTTAGTAGCTTGATTTGCTAGTCCTGTAGCACTTGTATCACTTGTAGTTATATCAAGTTCTGTAACTTGAACTTCTAAGCCAGTTGAACCGAATTTAGTTAGTGCTGCTTTATAAGTATTTGTATCAGGAAAGCCCATATCTAGGTGAGATTGCATACCGATACCATCGATAATACCTTTAGATTTTAATCTCATTGCCATAGTGTAGATTGCGTTACGTTTTGATTGTATATATTCGTTAAAGTCGTTGTAGAATAACTTAACACCAGCTGGAGCATATTTTCTTGCATATGTGAAAGCATTGTCTATGTATGAGTCATCACCATAGACTAAATTCCATGCAGATGCTTCTTTCCCAGCAGTTTCAGGAAATCCTGCAGTACGTAGATTACCACCATCTAGGTAACATTCATTTACAACGTCCCATGCATAAATCTTTAATGTAGGGAACTCTGCGTTAATTGCTGCAAAAAGATTCTTTATATAGTTTTCAAGACGTTGATTCATGACGTCTTTTGATACAGTAGCTCCAGTGTCACTGAAGTTTTCTTTAAAGAACCAAGAAGGAGTTTGACTATGCCATACTAAAACGTGGCCTCTTACTTCTATATTGTTCTCAGCACAGTATTTTAAAAGACTACGTGCACTGTCTAATTTAACTTGAGGGTTTACATTGTTACCGGATGCTTGGCAAGCAGCTTTATCTAATACATAATCTGGTTTAAGCTCATTTCCTATAGTAAGGTTGTTGTAGTGAGTTTTTACAAGATCTTTAGCAACTTGTAAAGATACTTCAGAAGGTGTCGCAGCGCAACCTATATCAAAGTATTTTCCAAATACGTTTTTAAGTGGTGTAGCTGCAGTTACATTAGGATTAAATGTGCTTGGACCATATGCTGTAACGTCGTCGACATAGTAGTTAATCATTGTACCTGTAGTTTCCCAATAAATCATTGCACTAGTTGCTTCTGCTGGGATTTTATAAGCGGTATTTTCGATTTTTGTCCATTCACCTTTGTTTACAGTTACAGTTGCGATAGGTACATAGAAAGCTTTATTTGTAGAATCTGTGTACTTTAACATGAAGCTAATAGGTTGAGTATCTGCAGCACTAGCATCATTGTACATTACATAGGAACTAAGGTTATATGTATTTCCTGCTTTCAATACGTCTGTTCTTATATTGCATGGTCCAGCCCATGAAGCAGCTCTACCAGAAACGTAGAGGCTTCCGTTACCGCTATGGCTTAAAGTACTTGGTGAAATAGTAGTTGTACCCATAGTTGACCAACCATCTGTACCTCCTTCGAAGGTGCTACTTATTAATAGAGCATCTTCAGCATATACTGGTGTAGCAACTGCAAATGCTGAAGCCACTATACCAGCAGATAGAACACAAGATAATAATCTTTTACTTAAATTCATAATAATATCCCCTTTTCTCTATATGGTCTTTTATAGAAATATAATACAATTTAAATATATATTACAATGAAATTTTTGTCAATATATCTATAAAATTAAGTATAATAATATGAAAATCTGAAATATTGCCATTTTTTTAGCGATTAACAAAGATTAATTGTACATTATAAGAAATAAATTTGTAAAAAGTTTCAAATAATGAGGTATATTAATAGTAAACAAAGGGTAAATAGTTTACTGTAATACTCGAGTATTTGTGAACTTAAGAACAATTATTAACGATAATATCATAAATATTTGAAGGGGAAGTTTTTAGATATTAAGAATGGTAATGATATTTATAAACAAAGTAAACTTATAATTAATAAAAGGAATGAGGATAACTTAGAGTTATCCTCATTCCTTTTATTAATTATAATATATAAGTTGTAATAAAGTTTCCTTATTAACAGTACTTATTTCCAAGCTACTATATGAGTTTTTGATGTAGATTCAATTATGCAACTTATATATATGAAAAAAATTGTGCAAATAAGTTCTATTAAAGTCAATCAGTTGTGTTAGAATATTCCACCATCATCTGTAGTTTTAATTACTTTATATGTGAGCTTAATGACGTATCCTATAACAAGTGAAGAAAGAAAAGAACCAAATATCAAACCGACCCATTCGGAAATAAGAGTAAAATTCATTGTAGGAGCAATTGATAGAATTAGAATTATAGTTATAGCTATATTTAAATAAAATGATTTTATAGTGAACTTCTTCTTTGTAGCCTTTGGATTTTTTGATAATAGTTCATTGCTTTTATTGAGGCTAGTTCTTGTATTTCTTTTTTTATTAGTTTTACTCTTTGTTGTTTTCATTTCATGTCCTCCAAAGTAAAAAAGATAAATTATCAATAAGCTGATATGTAGAATTTTTATAAAAAGTATGTATATATATTAGATAGGTAAAAGAATTTGTATAACAATATATAGAATTATCGAATAAATATAAAATTATGCATAAAAAAATACTTAAGATTAATGGTGCCGAAGACCGGAATTGAACCGGTACGATGTGTTAGCATCGCAGGATTTTAAGTCCTGTGCGTCTGCCAGTTCCGCCACTTCGGCATGAAATCTTAAGTACATTAATTATTATATAAAGCTAAGTAGGGTTTGTCAACAATTTTTTATAAAAATTTTAAAAGGTTATTTAGAGTTTTACATTATATATACTCAATAACTACAGTTTAAATTATTTTAAGACAATTTGAGTTTTATTTCGAAGGAATTATACTTCTTAAAATTCAAAGTAATAACAAATTGATTTAGAAATACAAATATATGTAATTTTATCAGAGAAACAACTTTAACATTAAACAAATATTTTATAAAGACATTTATAAAGAGAATGATTAATAATTATCATAAAAAATATAATAATAAATACAAATAAAGTAGAAAAATAATAAATCATTAAATTTACATATGATGGTAAATTTAAATGTCTTGAAGCTATAAAATGCCGGTGCTATAATCTCAATGTATCTTTTGCTATAGAAATTGATAAAGAACACCTTTTAATTAAGAAAGTTTAGGGCTACTGATATACATAATGAGCGTTTGTAATTTTATAAATCGAAAGTATTTAATTAGGAGTATGGGGATATGAGATTTCTTACATTAAACTGTCATGCTTGGCATGAAGAAAATCAACTTGAAAAGATTAAAAATCTTGCTAGAGTTATTAAAAAGAATGCTTATGATGTGATTACACTTCAGGAAGTATCACAAAGTAAAGATAGTGAACAGATGTTTAAGGATATAAAGAAAGATAATTATGTTTTCTTATTAGTTGAAGAACTTGGAAAGCTTGGAGTGTACGACTATAGCTTTTTTTGGGAATATAATCACATCTCCTCAGGAAAATATGAAGAAGGAACTGCTATTTTAACAAAGCATCCTGTTGGAAAGATTGAAACTTCATTTTTATCTATTAGCGAGGATTACAGTAACTGGAAAACTAGAAAATCTGTAAAGAATATTATTGAATATAAAAATAAAGAAATAGCTATTTTCTGCTGTCATCTTGGATTTTGGGATGATTCTGAAGAGCCTTTTAAACAACAAGCAGATAGACTTTTAGAACAAGTAAAAGAAAATGAACTGACATTTTTAATGGGAGACTTTAATAGTGATGCATTAAAAAGAAATACAGGGTACGATTATTTAATGTCAAAAGGCTTATATGACACTTACAACATGGCTAAGGAAAAGGACCTGGGAATAACCGTTAGTGGAAAAATAGCCGGATGGGAAAAGAATGATGAACAAAAAAGAATTGATTTAATTCTTACTAATACTCCTGTAGAGGTTAAATATTCTAGGGTTATATTCAATGGAGAGAATGAGAGCATTGTTTCTGATCATTATGGATTAGAAGTAGAAATTGAAATATAAGAATAAAAACATATTATAAGTAGAGACAAGTAGACATCTTTAAAAAGAGTGCTTGTCTCTATTTTTATTTATTTTAGCAGCATCCATTGCAACTGGAACATGAACTACTACAAGAAGGGGAACTGATACGTGCATCTGGTTGAAATTCATCGATTGTGAACTTGCATATACTTGGAGTGAATTGATGTTGTGAATTAAAGGTAATCAAATCATTAGAAAACTCTATTTTTAAGGGTACTTTAACCATTGTTTCATCATCTAAAGTATTTATTCTAAGCGTTGGTGTATAAAGTTCTGCATACCCATGTTGATTTATAACTTTTACTGTATTATCTATAGTACATAATGTAGTGATTTCTGAGGTTTCTGAAAAACTAACAGAATTTATATCTCCATTTACAGTAAGAGCAAAATTATCATAGGAAATTAGTTTACCTATCTTTGTATTGATTTCAATAGGTTCATTAGGTTCAAAGGATTTCAGTTTGCCATCTTCATAAAATGAAATACCTATGCGGGTAGTTACTTCACCTAACGGACTGGGAATAGTTAAGGTATCATCTGGCCATAGGGTAATGCTTTTAATAGCACCAGATGGATAGAAGTAAGCAGATAGTATCTTTGTATAATAGTTACCTATAGGCAAGTTAAGCATTAAAGGCTTAGCTAATGCATATTCCTCTTTTTCTTCCCAAAATGCTGATAATTTTCCGTTAAGGGGAAAGATTCTTTTAATAGCGCCATTATCATAGAAAGTTATAAATTCTGCAGGGAGGATTCCTATAGAGGTTTTTATTTCTGTTTGATCTTGAACAGAAAGACTTTCTATGTTTCCGTTTTTATAGAAGGATATTGAATTTCTAAGCTTTCGTCTTTGATCCTTATCACAATATTGTGGCACAAGGGGTCCATGTATTGTGTCTAATATGTTTTCTTCCATAACATTGACTACTCTTGGTGAACCATCGTTAAAAGAATATAAAATTTTTATGTTTTCTAATAAACCATATTTTGTTTGATAATTATTCATAATTCCACCACCTTTTAATATATTATATATTAATTTATCAAAAAATAATATATTTTATTGAGAAAACTGTATTTTTTCAGAAGAAAATCTTTAATAATTACCATAATGATAATTATTTCGTGATATTAAGCATTTCATCCATTACCGTAAGGGTAGAGATGATAAAGTAAAATTCTTGGAACCCTCTATTCAACAGTAATAGATATGTTGTAAAATAAATCTTAGTAAAAGATGCTGAAAGAAGGTGGCTAATAGTGAAGTATAGCATAGAGAAATATTTACAGGAGAAAATATTAGTCCTTGATGGTGCTATGGGGACAGCGATTCAAGGTTTTGGTTTAGTTGAAGAAGATTTCTCTTGTGGTTGTGGATGTAACCATAAACAAAAAGGTAATAATGATATATTAAATATAACTAATCCAGATATAGTAAAGAAAGTTCATCAAATGTATTTAGATGCTGAAGCAGATATAATTGAAACTAATACTTTTAACGCCAATAGAATATCTCAAGGTGACTATGGTCTAGAGGATAAAATATATGAATTGAATTTTAAAGGTGCTCAAATTGCTAAAGCAATAGCAGAAGAATATACGAAAGAAAATCCAGATAAACCTAGATTTGTAGCTGGTTCTATGGGACCTACAAATAGAGCAGCATCTATGTCACCGGATATAGAAAACCCAGGAGCTAGAAATATTACTTTTGACAAGCTAGTAGAAGCTTATAAAGAGCAAGCTGAAGGTTTGATTGACGGAGGCTGTGATTTATTATTAATCGAAACCATTATAGATGCATTAAATGCACGAGCAGCGATATTTGCTGTTAATACAGTTTTAGAAGAAAAAAACTTAAAACTTCCTATAATGATAAGTGGTACTATTATAGATAAAAGTGGAAGGTTGTTATCAGGTCAAACTTTAAAGGCTTTTTATGAAACGGTTAGAAATGAAAATCTTCTTAGTATAGGATTAAATTGTGCCTTTGGGGCAGAAGATATGATACCTTTTATAAGGGAAGCTGCAAAAACTCAAAATAAATATATAAGTTTTTATCCAAATGCAGGACTTCCGAATGCATTAGGACAGTATGATGAATTACCAGAGAAAACAGCATCATTTATTGAAATTCTTGCAAAGGAAGGTTGTTTAAATATTGTTGGTGGTTGTTGTGGTACAACACCTGCTCATATTGCAGCTATAGCAAAAACTGTAGCAAATTATAAACCAAGAATAGTTCCTGAGATTGAAAGAGAAACAATTTACTGTGGTCTAGAGGAAGTTAAAGTAAATAGCCAAAGTAATTTTGTAAATATAGGTGAAAGAACAAATGTTGCTGGTTCTGCTAAGTTTGCTCGTCTAATCAGAGAAAAGCAATATGAAGAAGCTATTGATATTGCTAAAAATCAAGTGGAAAATGGTGCACAGATTATTGACATAAACTTTGACGATGGTCTCTTAGACGCAAAAGAAGAGATGGATAAGTTCTTAAAATTAGTTGCTAGTGAGCCTGAAATTGCAAAGGTACCTGTAATGATAGATTCTTCAAAGTGGGAGGTGCTAGAAACAGGACTTAAGGCAATTCAAGGAAAAGCTATAGTTAATTCCATCAGTCTAAAAAATGGTGAAGAAGAATTTATTAAGGAAGCTACATATATCAATAAATTTAATGCTGGTGTAGTAGTTATGGCTTTTGATGAAAAAGGTCAAGCAGATACATATGAGAGAAAAATTGAAATCTGCAAGCGGGCTTATGATATTTTAGTGAACAAAGTTAACTTCCCTCCAGAGAATATTATATTTGATCCTAATATACTTGCAATTGCTACAGGAATAGAAGAACATGATAACTATGGAGTAGATTACATAAATGCTGTTAGATGGATTAAAGAAAATCTTCCTTATGCAAAAGTAAGCGGCGGAGTATCAAACCTATCTTTCTCCTTTAGAGGAAATAACCCTATAAGAGAAGCAATACATTCAGTATTTTTATATCATGCTATAAAAGCAGGTATGGACATGGGGATTGTGAATCCAGGAATGATACAAATCTACGATGAAATAGATAAAGAATTATTAGAAAGAGTTGAAGATGTGGTTTTAAACAAGCGTAATGATGCGGCAGAGAGGCTGTTAGAGTTCGCTCAAAGTTATAATAATTCAGAAACTAGTTCTAGTGAGAATAAATTGAAGTGGAGAGAAAATCCAGTAGAAGAAAGATTAAAGTATTCTCTTGTTAAGGGGATAACAGAATACCTTGAAGAGGATTTAGAAGAAGTAAGAAAGAATTATGATAAGTCACTTCAAGTAATTGAGGGCCCACTTATGGCTGGAATGAGTGCTGTAGGAGAACTTTTTGGAGAAGGGAAAATGTTCTTGCCTCAAGTTGTAAAGACAGCAAGAGTTATGAAAAAGGCAGTAAGTATTTTACTTCCATATATTGAAGCAGAAAAAGAGGCAGGAGAGAATTCTAAGGCTGGCACTGTAGTGTTTGCTACAGTCAAAGGGGACGTACATGATATAGGAAAAAATATCGTTGGGATAGTTCTTGGGTGTAATAACTTTGAAGTTATCGACCTAGGAGTAATGGTTCCTTGCGAAACAATACTGCAAGTGGCAAAGGAAAAGAAAGCAGACATTATAGCACTAAGTGGCCTTATCACTCCTTCCTTAGAAGAAATGTGTAATGTGGCAAGGGAAATGGAAGCACAAGGCTTTGATATACCACTTATGATTGGTGGGGCAACAACTTCAAGAACTCATACAGCTGTAAAAATAGAAAAAGAGTATTCAAAGGGAGTAGTTTATACATCTGATGCATCAAAAGCAGTAGAAGCAGCTAAAAAGCTTGTAGATAAAGAGAAGAAGCAAGTTTATCTAGATGAAATAAAAGCAGAGTATAATGAAATCAGAAGAAAATATGAAGAGGGAGAAAAGAAGCTATTAACCCTTGATGAGTCAAGAGAAAGAACTTTGAAAATAGATTGGAGCAAAGCTGAGATAGTTAAGCCATCATTTTTAGGTACAAAAGTTCTAAAGAATTATTCTTTAAGTGATATAAGAAAATATATAGATTGGACTTTCTTTTTCTTAGCATGGGATATGAAAATGACTTATCCTGCAATTATGGAACATCCAAAATATAAAGATGAAGCTAAAAAGCTTTTTGACGATGCAAATGCTATTCTTGATGTTATAGAAAAAGAAAAATTATTTACTGCAAATGGTGTTTTAGGATTCTTTGAAGCAAATTCAGTAGGTGAAGATATTGAAGTTTATACATCAGATAAAAGAGAGAGAGTAACAATATTTAATATGCTTCGTGATCAAGAGTTGAGACCTGATAATATTGCTAGAAATCTTTCAGACTATATAGCTCCAAAGGAAAGCAATATCAAAGATTATATAGGGGGATTTATAGTTACAGCAGGTATCGGAGCAGAAGAATATTCCTTAAAATTTAAGGGAATGGGAGACGATTACTCAGCTATCATGGTTAAGGTTCTCGCTGATAGGTTAGCAGAAGCCTTTGCAGAATTATTACACATAGAAGTAAGAAAGAATTACTGGGGTTATGCTAAAGACGAAGAATTAACTATGAAAGAAATTCTAAAAGGTGAATACCAAGGAATTAGGCCAGCTTTTGGATATCCTTGTTTAAGAGATCATAGTGAGAAAACAAAGTTGTTCGACCTACTTGAAGGTGAAAAAAATACAGGGGTTTCTTTAACTGAGGATGGATATATGATGACTCCAGGGGCTTCCGTTTGTGGACTGTATTTTGCAAATAAGGAAGCGAAATATTTTGATGTTAACAAAATATCAAAGGATCAGGTTGAAGATTACACAGCAAGAAGTGGTAAGAAAATAGAAGAAACTGAAAGATTGTTTAATAATATAATAGTGTATAAAAAATAATTTAAAAGTCAAGGATAGGCTAAAAATAGCATTCCCCTTGACTTTTTATATTTAACTATTTTCCTATATGTAGGAGGTCCTTAACAACTTCACTGGCGATAATCATTCCTGCTACAGGCGGTACAAAAGATATACTTCCAGGCGTTTGGCGTTTGATCACAGTGAAGGATTTATTTTCATCCTCGTTAAGAGTTGAAGTTACTGCTTTGTTAATCTGATGCTTTGGTTCTTTAGGTTTTAATGGTACTTCTTCAGAATATACGACCTTAAGTTCTTTTACTCCACGCTTTTTTAATTCATGTCTCATTACTTTAGCTAGTGGACAGATTTTCGTAGAATAAATATCTGCAACTTTAAACTCTGCTGGATTAAGTTTATTACCAGTACCCATAGAAGAAATTATTTTAATGTTATTTAGAGTACACCATTCAACTAGTGCCAGTTTTGAGGTTACAGTATCGATAGCATCTACTACATAGTTTGCATCCTTAGGTATGATTTCTTTTATATTATCATTGGATACGAAGGTTTCATGAATTGCTACATTACATTTTGGGTTTATTAAAAGAATTCTTTCCTTCATAACTTGAACTTTACTTTTGTTAACGGTAGTAACATTAGCATGAATTTGCCTATTTAAATTGCTTATGCTTACGGTATCATTATCGATTAAAATTAAGTTACCGATTCCAACTCGTGTTAGTGATTCAACTACGAAGCTTCCAACTCCACCAATACCGAAAACAACTATTTTAAAATTTTTAAGTTTATTTAAAGCTTCTTCGCCAAGTAAAAGTTCCGTGCGAGAAAAAGCGTGCTCTGACATATGTTTTGCTCCTTTATCTTATAATATTTCTGCTTATCTTGTATAACTTATTTAGTCCTAATCTTAAGGGAGAATCAAGTTAGTTAGTTTACAACTTTAGAAAAAAATTTATTCTAGTGATTTATGAACCATATAATTATATTATATTTAATTGAAATAAGCTAATATATAATTTATACTGTAATGTGGGTTGTATACAAGTTGTTTTGGAAATTAAAGATTTTAAAAGTGAGACTAAAATTTCTCAAAGGAGAAAATTAGTTTACTTAAACATTTTAACCATAGATATTATGGGAAACTTGAAGTTTTCTGGGTAAGTTAGTGTTTGGGGAATCTTTAAAAAATATTTTGCTAAGGAGGAAGCACTGATGGAAAATGAAACACAATTTATTAAAAGATACTTTTCTTTAGGTTATCTTGCAAATACTATGGCAAATACAATGCTTAACTCTTGTTTTGTCTTGTTCTTTACAGCTAACAAAGGGTTTTCTGCATCACAGATAAGCCTAATTTTGGGGCTATCACCAATAATTGCACTTCCAACTTTTTTTATCTGGGGAGCAATTATTGATAAAACAAAGAAATTAATATTTTTTAGCAGGCTGGTAAGTGCAGGAAATATAATTACTTTACTAGCATTTTTTTTCGTAAATAATTTTGTAGGTATATTTATCTTAAGCATTATTAGAAGTATAATAATGCAGCCAAATTCCGCGTTAAATGAAGAGTACATACTTGTTCTTTCCAAAAGACCAAATGTTGAATATGGAAAAATTAGAGTATGCAGTACTATTGGTTATGGAATTAGTGGAATTCTTGTACCTATTATTTTGAGCATAGTAGATGTATCTAAAGGGTTTTTAGCAGGAATCTTTGTAGTATTTTTAAGTTTTTCAATAATGATGTTTGTACCAGAAATAACTACTCCTTCTGGAACCGGTTCATTAAGAAAGCGTAAGGATAATGAAGAGATAAGAGATACTGATGAAATAGCTGTTGGAGAAAAGGAGTCCGATGAGAAAGAAAAACCTTCTTTAGGAACAATAATAGAGCTAGTAAAAAATAAAGAGTTTATTAGATATCTAGTTATTTATTGTGCCTTATGGGGAACTTTATCTGCGGCGAGTAACTACGGATCTCAAGTTATTATGATAGATTTAGGTGCTTCAAAAAGATTAATAACTATGATGCCCTTATTTTTAGTATCTTTTGAAATTCTTATTTTATACTTTGGAAATAAATTTATTAAAGTTAAGAATTCCTACACCATTTTAACCATAGCCTTAATAATTTTATCTTTAAGATGGATTCTTATTGCAAATACTAAATCCTATATTGTTATCTTAATTTTAACTTTAGTCCATGGAATGACAACAGGACTAGTTATACCAATTCATAATGGACTTGTAGGGAAGATGATACCAAAGCATCAAGTTTCTACTGCTTTTTTAACAGCAGCAATTCTTGCAGCTACAATATTACCAGGATTATTAAATATAATTTGTGGATATGCAATAAAAACTTTTGGTACAAGCTTTTTTGGTTATTTTTATCTTTCATTAACAACAATAGCATTAATTCTTGTAATACCTAAGACTATAGAAGAAAAAATGAAGTTAAAGATAAATAAAGTTAATTAATATGCAAACAATTATACTATATAAAAGAAAAAGTGGTATCCATAACGAGGATACCACCTTAATTATTGTTTTACGAATACCACAGGTTTTACCTGTGGTTCTAAAAAGCTTCTAGCGATGAGTAGAAAAAAAGAATACCTCCAATGTAAAATGGTAGTAGGTTTGCCGACCACAACCAAAAGTACAAAGGAGGTATATCCGTAATGGATAATAGTAGTTTAGCACATAGTAAATGGAATTGTAAATATCACATAGTCTTCGCACCAAAGTATAGGAGACAAATCATATATGGAAAAATAAAAGCGGATATAGGGGTAATACTTAGAAAGTTATGTGAACATAAAGGAGTAGAAATTATTGAAGCAAATGCATGTAAGGATCATATACATATGCTTATAAGTATACCTCCGAAGTTAAGTGTCTCTCAGTTTATGGGGTATTTGAAAGGTAAGAGTTCATTGATGATTTTTGACAGACATGCAAATTTGAAATATAAATATGGGAATAGGCAATTTTGGTGTAAAGGCTATTACGTTGATACAGTTGGAAGAAACAAAAAGATAATAGAAGAATACATAAAGAATCAAATACAGGAAGATTTAGCATATGAACAAATGAGCTTGAAAGAATTTATTGACCCGTTTACGGGTGAATCAGTAAACAAAGGCAAAAAATAAAGCACCTTTTAGGTGCAGCCAGTAAAGGTATGCGGTTGGCAAACCGCTCAATGTGCGAGTAGCACGGCCAGTAACATGCCCTTATAGGGCTAAAGCAAACCACCCGTTTGACGGGTGGTCCTGATTAATGCCAAACTACTGAATTGTATAAATCATTATATATCCAAGAAGATTTTTCCCAACTATAATCAGCAAACATTCCGTTTCTCATAATTCTTTGCCATTCTTCAGTATCGTGATAATAAACTGACAAAGCTCTATCTAAAACTGAAAGTAAAGCATAATTATCATTGTTTTTAAACATGAAACCATTCCCCATGTGGTTTCCATAGTTATATGGAATAACTGTATCTCTTAAACCACCAGTTTCTCTAACAAGAGGAAGTGAGCCGTATTTAAGAGCGATTAATTGACTAAGACCACATGGTTCAAAGGCTGATGGCATAAGGAATATATCAGAAGCTGCATAAACTTTGTGAGAAAGTGCTTCATTAAAAGTAATCAATGCTGCAACTTGACCAGGATATCTATACTGCAAATTTTTGAAATAATCTTCGTAGTATTTATCACCAGTTCCAAGAATAACAAGTTGGACATTTCTTCTTAGAATTTCTTCAGCACATCTTACTACTAAATCAAGACCTTTCTGATCTGAAAGTCTAGTAACCATTGCTATCATCGGAACATCTGTAGACCTCCAAAGATTTAAATCTTCTTGAAGTCTTGCTTTATTGCCATACTTGTCATTAATGTAGATTCCGCCATATTTGTAGTAGATGCATTCATCATTTTCAGGATTGTATACAGAATAATCTATGCCATTTATTATTCCCCATAAGTCATTTCTTCTGCTACTTAGGAGACCGTGAAGACCTTCACCGAATTGTTGGCCTTGGATTTCTTGCGCATAACTATTACTTACAGTAGAGATCTTATCACTGTAAACTAAAGCACTCTTTAAAAAACTTACCTTACCATGGTATTCAATGCTACCATTATTGAATAGATGATCAGGAAGACCTAATAATTCGTATATAATATTTTTGGGGAATACTCCTTGGAATTGAAGGTTATGTATAGTGAATATGCTTTTCATATCTTGATAAAATGGGTTATCCCAGAACTGGGATTTTAGGAATACTGGAATCATTCCTGTTTGCCAGTCATGGCAGTGAACAACATCAGCCTTAAAATCTATTTGTTCTAGAAGCATTAAAGCTGCTCTATCAAAAAATGCAAATCTTTCACCGTCATCGTAATAACCATAGAGACCTTCACGATAGAAATAATATTGGTTATCTATAAAATAAAAATCAACATTGTCAAGTTTATAATGCATAACTCCACAATACATGTTTCGCCAACCAACAGGAACATAATATTCTTTTATGTAATCCATGGATTCTTTAAGATCATGTCTTATTCCAACGTAATTGGGAAGAATTACTATCGTTTCATTACCAATTTTGTTTAAATATTTTGGAAGTGAGCCAACTACGTCGCCAAGACCACCAGTTTTTATAAATGGAGCCGCCTCAGAGGCGATAAATGCTATTTTCATATTAAGGTCTCCTTTATACTACAGAATTTTTTTCTATGATTATAGGGCTATCTTCTGAACCCTGAATATTCTTTGTTACCATCATAGAGGAACGCTTGTCCGCTATAACATATTCAACATTAATATTTTCGCCAACATAGGATTTAGTAAGTAGAATAGAATTTTTAACTACAGCACCTTTCTCAACTTTAACCCCACGAGAAATAATGCAGTTTTCTACAGTGCCTTCTATAATTGCACCATTAGCTATAACTGAATTTTTAACATGAGCATTTTTACCATATTTAGTAGGAGCATTGTCCTTAGTTCTTGTATGAATAGGTAACTCTTCGTTAAATAAGTTTGAAGATATATTCTCATTTAATAAATCTAAACTATTTTTGAAATAAGAGTTTACAGAGTTTATGCATTGAGCATAACCTTTAAATTCATGGCCCTTAACTTTATATTGAGAGCAGAAGATCATTATTAAATCTCTTAAGGAATAAAAAGAGCCTATAACACTAGATTCTTTGATCAAATCAATTAAGAAGTCTCTTCTCATTACATAAGTTTCAAGAGAAATTGTTTGGTTATCCTGTCCTCCACCGTTTATACCAAAGGTTATGACATTGTCTTCATTATCAAGAATTAAAGTATCACATTTAACGAAGTTTTCTTTTCCGTCATCGATATTTTTATATAAAATTGTTACATCACAATTGTTTTTCTTATGGAATTCAACAGTTTTAGAAAAATCATAAGCAAAAACCATATAACTAGTAGTTATAACAACGTATTCTTGAGAACTTGCTAGAAGATATTCGAGGTTATCTCTAAAACTTTCCATTTCCTGATTCTTCAAGATGTTTCCACGACTGTTGCTAGGATAGAAGATGAATAAGCCGTCCTTTTTTCTATTTAAATCCCACACTTCTCCAGAACCAATATGTTTCACTAAAGAACGAGTGTTATTGTAAGCGAAAATGCCTACGTTGTTAATATCGCTATTAACCATATTAGAAAGAGGAAAGTCTATAAGGCGATATCTTCCTCCATATGGCAGGGCTCCAAGACTTCTGTTTGCTGTTAAGCTCTTAATTTCATCTTCATTTTCATATAGCTTAATTATGGCCATAATATCATTCATTTATTGTCACCTCCATAGCTTTAAATGAGGCTGATTCGACTTGGTGAAAAAATCCATCAGAATCGCATTCGTTACCATTTAAAGATATTAGAGCTACTTCCTTGCCGTCAGGATTTATATTAACTCCTTCCGAAATTTTTACATCGCAATCTATTATTGCTTTATTAATATAAGCACCGTCAGCTATATAAACATTAGGCATTATTACAGAATCATGAATCACTACATTTTTACCAATATGTACTCCTTGAAATATTATTGAATTTTCTACAGTTCCATAGATTCTACAACCTTGATTTATAAGAGAATTTCGTATTTCTGCATCTTTTGAAATGTATTGCGGTGCCTTTTCAACGTTATCTGAATAAATTCTCCAGTTTCTTTCATAAAGATCTAAAGTGCAGTTTTCATCGAGTAAGTCCATATTTGCCTGCCAAAGACTTTCAACTGTTCCTACATCTTTCCAATAACCTTTAAAAGAATAAGCAACAAGTTTTTTGTTTTCATTCAAAAGTTTTGGAATTATATTCATTCCAAAATCTCTTTTAGAGTTGGGATCTTGTACATCTTCTATTAATGCTTTTTTTAATGTTTTCCAATTAAAGATGTAAATTCCCATTGAAGCTAAGTTGCTTTTAGGATTTGCTGGTTTTTCATCAAATTCTATTATGTCTCCATTTTCATCAGTATTCATAATTCCAAAACGACTTGCTTCTTCCCAAGGAACTTCAAGAACTGCAATTGTTGCATCTGCGGATTTTTCTTTATGGTGTGCCAACATTTTAGAATAATCCATTTTGTATATATGGTCCCCGGACAATACAAGTAAGTATTCAGGATCACATTCATCTATAAAATCACAATTTTGATAAATAGCATCTGCTGTGCCGCGATACCAGTTTCTACCTTCTTCTGTTTCTCTTGGTGGAAGTACTGTTACTCCAGAATTGCTATTATTTAATCCCCAGTTTGAGCCTATTCCTATATATTTATTTAGTGTAACAGACTCATATTGTGTAAGAACTGCAACAGTGTTTATTTGCGAATTAGCACAGTTGCTTAATGGAAAATCGATAATTCTATATTTGCCACCAAAGTGCACGGCTGGCTTTGCTTGTTTTTTCGTTAGTGAATTTAATCTAGTACCTTTTCCGCCAGCTAAGATTACTGCTACGATCTCTTTACGTTTCATATAATTCCTCCTCTTGTGATATTATCCTAATTTTACCACAATATTAAAAATGTAACAATACAAGTAAGACAATATAGTCAAATTTATTAAAATATTGATTACAAGTAATAAATTGTAAGAAACTATTAATGAAGATTATTATAAAAGGTGTAAGTTAAGTTGATGTAATGATATTGATAATATAATAAAAAACTCTTGTACAAATTTAAATTCAAGAAGAATTGATATGAAAAAGATTATTTAAATGAACTTATTGGATGAAAGAACATAATATGGATTTAGAGATAATTGTAAAGAGGAAGCTGTAGATGAAAGTAGATTTTAGATATAACAAAGAATCTATCAAAGCAGTTGAGGGATATATATACAAAGGATTAAATTATAGATGCAATTATACAAGGTTTAATTCACCATATAGAAGAACAGTACCAGGTACAGAAGTTTTAGAGATATATAATTTTGAGCCTAAGACTAAAACAAGAGCATCAGTGATATTGCTTCATGGCTTAGGAAGCCGAAATATAAAGTTTCTATTGTGGATGGGATGTCATCTTGCAGCAGCTGGAGTGCATTGTGCTATACCAGTGCTCCCAGGCAATTATACGAGAGTTGAACATGGATCAGTTAGTGGAAGAAGTTTTGTTTATCCAGATTTACGCCAGATGATTAAATTCTGGGAGCATGCTGTTGTAGATATTAGATCAACTATTGACTTTCTTCAGGTGAATAATAAATGGTTTTCAAATAATTGTATTATGGGTTATTGTTTAGGGGGAATGCTTACATCAATAGTTGCATCGGTAGATAAAAGAATAAATCAAGTTATATTTATGACTACAGGCGGCTATATGCCTAAAATACTTCATGAATCTCCAGCTGCTAATGTAACAAGGAAATTATTTAAGAGTGGGTATAAAGATTCTGATTATCTTTACGATAGGGAAAAGTTATATGAAACATATAAACAACAATTACCTCTTGTTAGAAAAATGCCGCTAAGAGAACTTTTACTTAGTGAAGATATCCATACATTATTCAAAATAGATCCCATAGCTTATGCTCATTATCTTGATAAATCGAAGGTAACCTTTATAGATGCATTATTAGATGAAACTATTCCATTAAGAAGTAGAATGACACTTTTTAAAGAGATGAAAGGAGCTAAAAGATATATATTACCTATGACTCATGGTAGTTGGTTGCCTTTTGAAAGGTTTGTAGCTCAATATATCCTCTTGAAGTTGAATATAAACGATAAGGAAAGTATAAAAAAAGCTCAAAAAAATTTCAGGAGTGAAAAGGAGTTTTTTGGTTAGAATATTTACCAAGTCACATAATTTAAAAAATAGACTAGAGAACTCAAAAAAACTTAATAGAATAGTTATTTGTAAAACAGCCTTTTGAGTTAGGCTGTTTTTAATTTTTCTTTGGATATATATTAAATGTATTTTGTGTAAAATATATTGACAGAAGGTTAAAGTGATAATAAAATTAGTTTGTGTACGAAATAAACGTAAGCGAAATAAACGCGAACGAAATAAACGTAAGCGAAATAATTTTAGTAGGTGAAGAAATGGAGGACATTATTGAAGTAAGGAAACTATTGTATAAGATAGTTGCACTTGTTAAACAAACTATTATAAAACCTAAAGGACATATGAATATTACAGCAACCCAAGGTATGATGATACATATGGTGGGTAAAAATAATCAAATGAAGGTTAGTGAGTTAAGTGAAGCTTTGGGTTTATCTAACAGTACTGTGTCAGGAATAATAGATAGGTTAGAAAAACAGAATATACTAGAAAGAATTAGAAGTGAGGAAGATAGAAGGGTAGTTTACGTAAAGCTACATCCTGAATTTAAAAATAGTGCCTGTGACAACTTTAAAGCTCAGGAGGATTTTTTAGATAATATATTGCATAAAGCTTCTGAAGAAGAATTAGAAAAGATAGTTGAAACCATAGGTATTTTAGAAAGATTACTAAATGAAGCAAAAAATAAAGTATAAAATAGAACAGGAGATGATTGCCGATGATAAAATTATTAAGGTATTTAAAGCCGTACAAATTTCATGTAGTTGCTATCTTGGCACTGCTTTTTACACAAGCAATAGCTGAATTATATCTGCCAACCCTAATGTCAGATATAATTAATAAGGGTATTGTAGATGGAGACAATTCTTATATTTGGCAAACAGGAATAAGAATGATTCTTGTGTCTGGATTAAGTGGAATTGCTGCTATTTTGGCAACTTTACTGGCTACAAAAAGTGCCGTAGGTTTTGGAACAATTTTACGAAAAGAGGTTTTTCATAAAGTTGAAGAATTTTCATTAAATGAAGTGGATAAAATTGGAACAGCATCACTTATTACAAGAACTACTAATGACATTACTCAAATCCAGCAAGTTGCAATAATGATACTTAGAATGATGCTTTACGCACCAATTATGAGTATAGGTGCAGCGATTATGGCAATAAAAGAAGATTCAGGATTGTCTTGGGTTATTTTGGTTGTAATTCCCGTTATTGCTGTGGTAATTGGACTTATTATGGTAAAAGCTCTTCCTCTATTTAAGATTATCCAATCAAAAGTAGATAAACTTAATTTAGTACTTCGTGAAAATCTTACAGGGATGAGAGTAATAAGAGCATTTAACAAAGTTGAATATGAAAAAGTTAGATTTGATAAAGCTAATGAAGATCTTACAGATACAAATATTAAGGTTAATAAGATTATGTCTATATTAATGCCAGTTCTAATGTTAATATTTAATCTTACAACTATTTGTATTTTATGGTTTGGCGGCAAGAGAATTGATACTGGAGATATGCAAGTAGGGTCATTACTAGCATTTATCCAATATATAATGCAAATGATGTTTTCAATATTAATGCTTACAATGATGTTTGTTTTAGTACCACGTGCTCAAGCTTCATCACAAAGAATTAATGAAGTTCTTGATACAGAATTAGAGATAAAAGATATAAATAGAACTAAGAATGGAAGTTCAATGCAAGGGTATATTGAATTTAAGGATGTAACCTTTAGATATCCTGGTGCTGAGGAATCGGTACTTGAAAATATATCTTTTAGTGCTAAGCCAGGGGAAACTACTGCTATTATAGGTGGTACAGGCTCTGGAAAATCAACTCTAGTAAACCTTATTCCAAGATTTTATGATGTTGAAAAGGGAGATATACTTGTTGATGGTGTTAGTGTAAAAGAAATGTCTCAAGAAACATTAAGAAAGAAAATAGGGCTTGTTCCACAAAAAGCAGTCCTATTTAGTGGCACTATTAAAGAAAACCTTAGATATGGAAAAGAAGATGCTACAGATATTGAAATAGCTCATGCAGCAAAGGTTGCTCAAGCGGAGTCCTTCATATCAGAACTTGGCGAAGGTTATGATTCATACATTGCACAAGGTGGAAATAATGTTTCTGGAGGACAGAAACAACGTCTTTCAATAGCTAGAGCATTAATAAGAAAGCCTGAAATATATGTATTTGATGATAGCTTTTCAGCTTTGGATTTTAAAACAGATGCTAAATTACGAGCTGCTCTTAAAGGTGAAACAAAGGACGCTACAGTAATAATAGTTGCCCAAAGAGTAACTACAGTTATGGACGCAGATAGAATAATAGTATTAGAAGATGGCAAAATAGTAGGAATGGGAACTCACAAAGAATTGTTACAAGGAAACGAGGTATATAGAGAGATTGTTTCCTCTCAACTTTCAGAGGAGGAATTGGCATGAGTGAAGAAAAGATGAGCAAAGAAAAAAGACAAGGTGGACCAGGTCATGGTGGTCCAGGAGGTACAATTGGAAGACCAGTTGAAAAAGCAAAGGATTTTAAAGGTACTTTTAGAAGACTTTTAAAATATTTATCTCCTAGAAAAGGAACGTTAATTGTTGTACTAATTTTTGCTATATTGAGTACTATTTTTAGTATTTACAGTCCAAAGGTAATGGGAAGAGCTACAACAAAACTTTTTGAAGGTGTAATTGCAAAATTTGAATACAGTGCTGTCTCAAAGGGAGTAATTGAAGCAACTGAACAGCAGAAAACTGCTATGGAAGAGCAGAATAAAGCTATCCAAGAAAAAATTAGTCAACATCCAGAACAAGCAGAAATAATAAAAGCAGAATCGCAAAAGGCGATGAAGGAAGCAGCAGCTACGGCTAATACTCCTGAAAATCAAGAAAAAGTGGATAAAGCCAATGAAATATTAAATAAGTATCTGGATGAAAGTGAAGTTGAATCTGTTAAAAATTCTATGGCTTCTGCAGATATTGATAAATTAAATTCAATATTTGATGATAATAAACCAAGTATAGATTTTAAGTATATTTCAGATATAATCCTATTTTTAATATGCTTATATGTAATAAGTGCGATATTTGGGTTTATACAACAATATTTGATGTCTGGAGTATCTCAAAAAACTGTTTATGAGATGCGTAAAGATGTAAATGAAAAATTCACAAAGCTACCACTTAAGTATTTTGATGCACGTACACATGGGGAAGTATTGAGCCGTGTAACTAATGATTTAGATACTGTAGGAAGTACACTTCAACAAAGTTTAACTCAACTTATAACTTCAGTAGTTACTATAATTGGTATATTTATCATGATGCTTTCTATAAGCCCAGTGATGACATTGATTGCAGTAGTAACTTTACCAGTAAGTGTTATCATAACGCAAATGATAGCTAAAAAATCTCAAGGATATTTTAAAGCACAACAAAAAACTTTAGGACAAATCAATGGGCATGTTGAAGAAATGTACACTGGTCATAACATCGTTAAAGCTTTTGGACATGAGAAAAAGTCTATAGAACAATTTGATAAGCTAAATGATGAACTATATGATTCAGGATGGAAATCACAATTTATTTCAGGGATAATAATGCCACTGTTAAACTTTGTTGGTAATCTAGGTTATGTTTTTGTATGTATAGTTGGTGGTTTAAGAGCTGTTAACGGAAAGATAACAGTTGGTGATATACAAGCATTTATACAATATTCAAGACAATTTACAATGCCGATAGTTCAAACAGCTAATATAGCAAATATACTTCAATCAACTGTGGCTGCTGCAGAGCGTGTTTTTGAAGTGCTTGATGAGGAAGAACAAATACCAGATGAAAACACTACCAAAGCAATTGATAAGCCTAAAGGCTTAGTTAACTTTGAAAATGTTGATTTTAGTTATAAAGAAGATGTAAAGCTTATAGAAAACATGAATATTACAGCAAAACCAGGTCAAACTGTTGCAATAGTAGGACCAACTGGTGCTGGTAAAACAACTCTTGTTAACCTTCTTATGCGTTTCTATGAATTAAATAATGGAAAGATAACTATTGATGGAGTAGATATAAAATCATTAAATCGTGGGGATTTAAGAACTATGTTTGGTATGGTACTTCAAGATACTTGGTTGTTTAATGGAACTATAAGAGATAATATTAAATATTCTTGTGAGGATGCAACAGAAGAGCAAATAATAAATGCAGCTAAAGCAGCACATGCTCATCATTTTATAAAGACGCTTCCTCAAGGTTACGATACAATATTGAACGAAGAGGCTTCAAATATTTCTCAAGGACAAAAACAATTGTTAACAATAGCACGAGCTATTATAGCAAATCCATCGATATTAATCCTTGATGAAGCTACAAGTAGTGTAGATACAAGAACAGAGGTTTATATACAAAAGGCAATGAACCACTTGATGGAAGGAAGAACAAGTTTCGTAATAGCTCATAGATTATCAACAATAAAAAATGCGGATTTAATCTTAGTTATGAATCATGGAACTGTAATAGAACAAGGAACTCATAATGAACTTCTTGAAAAAGGTGGATTCTACGCTGATTTATATAATAGCCAATTTACTGGATCAAATTTAGTAGAAGAAGCTATTTAAAATAGAAAAAAGAAGTTGTCCAAAAATATTTTGTGGCAACTTCTTTTTATTATGGGTAGAAATTAAAAATTCTTTTAAAGTGAAAAATGAGTTTTCTTATAGTGAAAAATTAAGGTGTTATCATGAACTGGCAAAAAATGTAGTTCTCATAGAGATAAAAAACAATATAAAAACCACCTTAAATAAGGTGGTATTATACTTAATAGTTAAATTTTAAATTTACTATTAGAAAAGCTAGATTAGCCTAACTTTACAACGTTAGCAGCTTGAAGACCTTTTGGTCCTTGCTCTACTTCGAATTCAACTTTTTCGCCTTCTTCAAGATTTTTTCTTGGGCTGTCGCTTTGAATAGCGCTAAAGTGAACGAAAACGTCATTTTCTCCTTCTACTTCGATAAAACCAAAGCCTTTTTCTTGATTAAACCATTTTACTGTACCAGTTTTCATGAAATATCCTCCTAAGTTAACACGCAGTATTGCTGATATATAAATTTTTATATCACAAACGTGTTCTTTATATATTAGTATATCACAATATAAAAAAAATAACAAAAAATTTTTATTAAAAATATTACTTTTTTAATAGTTTTTTTAGTAACTGTATTATTATAAATCAATTGTTCGAATGTATACACTTTTGCAATGGAATTATTTTCAATTCATGTTTTTGAAGCCGAAAAATGTTATAATATTTACTGAAGAGTTAATGGAATTATTATAGTATAAATATCACGTCTTGTAGTATGCAAAAGTCGAACTTTTAAAGGAAAAAAGCAAAGGAGAAAATAATGAGGAAAGAATTAAAGGCTCAAATCATATTAGTACTATTAACTGCTATATGGGGGTTGGGGTTTCCGTTAACTAGTTTAGCATTAGGCGGAATAGGTCCATATACCCTGGTTTCTGTTCGAAGCTTACTTGCTTCATTGATGTTAATAATTATTTTTAGAAAGAGAATAAGTATTATAAATTGGAAGACAATAAAAGCAGGGGTATTGATTGCTATCGCACTAATGGTAGGGAGTTTTTTACAAACAGGAGGTATGTTATACACTACTCCGAGTAAATCGAGTTTTATTACAGGTTTTAGTGTTATTTTTGTGCCTATATTTATGATTATCATTTATAAAAAACCGCCAACAAGAAGAATGGTTATGTCGATAGTTATTTCAATCATTGGACTCATATTAATGACCTATAATGGTGATGCAGGAATTAATATCGGAGATATATTAACTTTGTTATGTGCTTTAGTGTTTTCAGTGCAGATGCTTTTAGTAGATAAGTTTGGAAGTAGCTTTGATGGAATAACTTTAGCAATGGTAGAACTTATAACCATGAGTATTCTAGCTACACCTGTAGCTTTTCTGCAAGAGGGATACCATATAGACTATACTAGTACTAGTGTAATTTTGTGTATACTTGTAACGGGATTATTAGGAAGTGGATTTGCTATGGTTATGCAAAATAAAATGCAACCATTAATAAATCCAGCTCATGCAGCAGTGATTTATTTGTGTGAACCAGTATTTGGTGTTTTTTTCTCTTTATTTATAGGAGATATGCTTTCATTAAGAGCTGGAATTGGAGCTGTATTAATATTAATTGCTATGTTTATAGGCGGACAAGAACAAGGTTAAGTGTGATACTTTAGAAAAATATAGGGTTTCTAATTGAAGAAATTGATTTATGAATCCTTAAAAACTAAAAGAAACTAAGAGGTTAATAAATTATAACTCAATATTTATATAGAGACCCTATGGATTTTAGAGAAGCGTAAAGAAAAAAGTAAATAGTGGGATAAAAAAGGAGTAGAATCCTTTGGTGTTGCGGCGTGAAACCGTTGTAAATGATTACAATTCGTGATAGAATAATAATGTTTAACTTAATTGCAATTATATGCTATATTATTAATTAATTAATAAAGATATCATAAGCTTGAAGAGACATCTAAATAACAGATAGGGAGGTATATATGTTTAATGTTGGAAACGTAAATAACCTTAATGACTTGGAATTGCAACTTTATAGGTATATAAGTGAAAATATGGAGAAAGTAGTTTATATGAGGATAAGAGAATTAGCCCAGGAAACTCATGTTTCAACTACTACTATCATAAGATTTTGTAAAGCAATGGGTTGTGAAGGATATTCTGATTTTAAGACAATGCTAAAGTTATACCTAAAGGAGTACAAAAGAAATGATTCTAAACTAATGCTTAGTACAGGAATCCTTGAGGACTTTTTAGAAAGAGTTGTAAATGGCGATTTAGATGATGCTATGAACAAAGCTGCAAAATTGATTCATGAACAAGAAAATGTGTTGTTTATAGGTATCGGTAATTCAGGTCATAGTTCTGGTTATGGAGCAAGATATCTATCAAGTTTGGGTAAATTTGCTTTGTACATAGATGATCCGTACTATCCATTAACCGGTGACATTATAAAGAATAGTGTGACTATTGCTATTTCAGTTTCTGGTGAGAGTGATTCGATATTAAGACTCACAAATATATTTAAAGAAAGAGGAAGTAAGATAATAAGTGTAACTAATAGGAAGAGTTCACCATTATCAAAGATGGCAGATGTCAATATATCTTACTATATTCAACAAGAAAGTTTTGCTGATAATGGATTAGAATATAGGGATATTACATCACAAGTACCATCGATATTTATTGTCGAGACCATAGCTAAGAAGGTTCATGAACTTATGAATAACCGCGAATTATAGGGAATTTCATAAAATATACAGTTTTCGTATATCCTACATGTAACAAGGTGTTTTTTATGCGTACATAGTTACATTACAGAATAAATGTTATTTAATAACATCAAAACCTTTACATGACTTATTGAAAAGAATACAATAAGAACATGAAAGGAGTGATGAATGTGATACACAAGCATTTGAAGCCATTCCCGAAAAATTTTCTTTGGGGATCTGCAACAGCAGCATACCAAATAGAAGGTGCCTATAACGAAGATGGTAAAGGGATTTCTGTATGGGATGAATATGTTAGAGCAGAGAATCGTACTTACAAAAACACTAACGGTGATGTAGCAGTAGATCACTACCATAGATATAAAGAAGACGTTGCCTTAATGGCAGAAATGGGATTAAAGGCATACAGATTCTCTATAGCGTGGACAAGAATTTTTCCAGAAGGTAGAGGCGAAGTAAACGAAAAAGGTTTAGAGTTTTATGATAACCTTATTAATGAACTTATCAAGTATAATATTGAACCAATTGTAACTATTTATCACTGGGATGCTCCGCAGAAGCTTATGGATTTATATGGTGCATGGGAGTCAAGAGAAATTATAGAAGATTTTAATAATTATTGCGTAACCTTATTCAAAAAGTTTGGTGACAGAGTTAAGTATTGGGTTACATTAAATGAACAAAACGTATTTATAGGTCATGGTTATAGAGGAGCTATGCACCCACCAGGAGTAAGTGATTTAAAGAGAATGTATGAAGCTAATCATATTGCAAACTTAGCAAATGCTAAAGCTATCTGTTCTTTTAAACAATATGTTCCTGATGGAAAAGTTGGGCCAAGCTTTGCATATACACCAGCATATCCATTCTCATGTAAACCAGAAGATATCTTAGCTTATGAAAATGCAGAAGAGTATAATAGTCATTGGTGGCTTGAAGTTTATTGTAATGGTGAATATCCTAAAGCGATTTGGAACTATCTTGAAGAAAAAGGACTTACCCCAACTATAGAAGAAGGGGACTTTGAGCTTTTGAAACAAGGAAAACCTGACTTCTTAGGAATGAATTATTATAGATCAGAAACTTATGAAATGAATCCTTTAGATGGCGTTGGTGCTGGAAAGGTTAACACTTCAGGCAAAAAAGGAACAACTGAAGAATCAGGAGTACCAGGACTATACAAAACTAAGAAAAATCCAAATCTTAAAGCAACAAATTGGGATTGGGAAATCGATCCAGAAGGTTTGAGAATCAGTTTAAGAAGACTTACAAATAGATATGGATTGCCTGTACTAATTACAGAAAACGGTTTAGGTGAGTTTGATAAACTTACTGAGGACAAGCAAATATTTGATGATTACAGAATTGATTACTTAAGATCTCACATTGAAGCTTGTCAAGAAGCTATAACAGACGGAGTAGAACTTATTGGTTACTGCACGTGGTCATTTACAGATTTATTAAGTTGGTTAAATGGTTACCAAAAACGTTATGGTTTTGTTTATGTAAACAGAGATGAGGAAAGTGAAAAGGATTTAGCTCGTATACCTAAAAAGAGTTTTTATTGGTATAGAGATGTTATCCAAAGCAATGGTGAAAAGCTATAAAAATTCATATACAATAGCTTAAAATTTAGGAGGGGTATTTAATTATGAAAAAAATATTATTAGTTTGTTCTGCTGGAATGTCTACCAGCTTATTAGTTACAAAAATGCAACAAGCAGCAATTGAGAAATCAATTGAAATCGAAATTTTCGCATTACCGGTTGCTGAATGTGCTAGCGTAGCAGATTCTGTTGATGTAGTTTTACTTGGACCACAAGTAAGATACCAAAAACCACAAGTTGATGCTGTTATCAAAGGCAGAGTTCCAGTTGACATAATCGATATGAAAGATTATGGAATGATGAATGGAAAAGCTGTATTTGAAATGGCTATGAAGTTAATCGGTTAATTGATACTTTAAAAGTACTTAATTAATAAATCTATCAGAAAAAAATATATAATGGGGGTTATCAAAGTGAGTCAATCAAACAAAAAAGGTTTCATGGACAGATTTGAAGCTGTTGCTGAGAAAAGTCTTCTTCCAATAGCTATGAAGCTAAACGCTCAAAGACACTTAGCAGCGCTAAGAGACGCATTTATCCTAGTGTTACCATTAACAATGGCAGGATCATTTATCGTAATGCTTAACTGTGCATTCTTTGCAGCAGATGGTTTCGTATATGATAAGTTAATGTTAGGTAAATTAATACCAGGTTTAACAGAAGTAGCTCCAGTTTTATGGCCAGCTAACAACGGAACATTAAACATATTATCCTTATTAGTTTGTTTCTTAATTACTAGAAACTTAGTTAAAACACTAGGTGGAGATGATTTAATAGGTGGATTATTAGGTTTTTCATCTTTCTTCATCCTTTATCCAGATTTAGCTAAAACAGCAGGCGGATATTTTGGAACAAAAGGTATCTTCGTTGCTATGTTCATAGGATTCTTAGTTGGTGAAGGTTTCGCAAGATTATCTAAAGTTGAAAAACTTCAATTTAAGATGCCAGATTCAGTACCACCAGCAGTTGCAAGATCATTTAAAGTTTTAATTCCAATATTTATAATGATATTTATAGTTACAGTAGTTAACTTCTTAGCTACTAAAGTTAACGCAGACGGTATTTTCCCAATAGTTTATTCAGCTATCCAAAAACCATTAGAAGGTCTAGGACAAAACATTGGAACATTATTAATATTACTTACTCTTAGTAATTTATTATGGATATTCGGTATCCACGGACCAAACACAGTTAACGCTATTCAAAGCGCTATGTTTGAAGGACCAAAAAATGACAACTTAGCTTATGCTTCAGCAAACGGAACAGCATGGGGTGCACCAAATGAAATTACATGGCAATTAGTTGACGCCTTTGGTAACATGGGTGGTTCAGGTATGACTATCGGTCTTATCATTGCTATAATATTAGTTTCAAAAAGAGAAGATTTCAAATCGCTTAATAAATTAGCTATCGGACCTGCAATATTTAACATTAACGAACCAATAATATTCGGGTTACCAATAGTATTAAACCCAATATTTATATTACCATTCGTAATATTACCAGTTGTAAATGTATTTATAGGTTACTTATGTATCCATTTTGAAATAATTCCACCACTAGCATTTAACGTGCCATGGACAACACCAGGACCACTAGCTGCATTCTTTGCAACACAAGAGCCATTAGCATTATTAATATCACTTGTACTTGTTGCAATATCAGTTGTTGTTTACATACCATTTGTTATGGCAGCTAATAAATCAGGTGCAACTGAATAGAAAATATTAATTTTATAGTATAGGAGATGAGCAGATGGGTAAGTATAATGTAGAATTGAACTCAGCACAAATAAAACATTTAAATGATTTTTTTAAGGACTACCAAGATGAGCATGTAAAATGCGAATTGGTTGAAACTACTAAAATAAAGTCAATGCTTAGTGTCGAAAGTGACATGGATGCAGCGGCTACAGAGGCCTATATAAAGAATACTTTTAAATCTAAGTCACAGTATGGGATGGCGATATATTACTCAGTGCACATCCGATAAAACTATGCAGTAAATTTAATCTGGGAGTTCATAAAATTCCCAGATTATTATTTTATAAAAAATGAAGAAAAGAGGACGAGAAAATGGATGAATTAGAACAAGTTGCTTTTAACCTTATAAGTAATGTAGGAATGGCAAAGTCCTTAATTATGGAAGGGTTAGTAGAGGCTAGAAACTCAAATTATGAGGGTTCAGAAGCAAAATTGAAAGAAGCAGATACTTATTTAACAGAAGCGCATCACGCGCATTTTGGATTGATTCAAAAAGAGGCACAAGGGGAGCCTACAACAGTTTCATTAATTCTTATGCACGCTGAAGATCAATTAATGACTACAGAAGTTATGAAGGATCTTGTAAAAGAAATGATCCTTATGTATAAAAAAATTAACAACTAACATAAGATAGAAAAAAATCCAGGCAAGACCTGGCTATAAATATAAATTAAATTATTTTTATTTAAATTATTAAAAAGTTTTTTAAAAAAAGCTTGAAGGGTTTTTTCATATGTGTTAATATTATATTGTTGTAAGAAAAGACTACACAAGTAAAGATTTAATACGATTAAATGCATTCCCTTTTTTAGGTATGAATAGGTCAGTGTTAAAATCTTAATTTATCCAGAAAAAGGAGAATGTTCAAAATGGCAGATAAAACAATAGTATGTAAAGATTGTGGAAAAGAATTTGTATTCACAGAAGGCGAGCAAGCTTTCTACAAAGAAAAAGGATTCGAAAACGAACCACAAAGATGCCCAGATTGCAGAAGAGCTAGAAAGCAAAACAGCAATAGAGGCGGATTCCAAAGATAATTAAAAAAACCCTGCAGAATTTATTCTGCAGGGTTTTTGCTGTTTATAGGATATCATGGGTTTCAGATTTAGGATGTTCTAAATAGGAAAAGATAATTCATTAAAAAAGCTTTGAGATGAATATTATTTTTAAAATATTCGTAGGCTTTTTATATAGTTTCATATATATGGGATATTAAAATATGGTAAAATTGCATAAGATAAAGATATGCTACAGATGTTAAATGTAAAATGAAAAATGTTGAAGTTATTTATGGAATATAAATGATCATGGAGAAAATGTATGAAGAAAGCAGCGGTTGAAAGAAACTTTAGAAAATTGAAAAATCAGTTAAGTCAAATAGAGACAATTGTAAAGCATAGTAAGCCCCACGGTTTGTGGGAACACGAAGCAGCAGTAAGAAGAAAGTTGAAAGAACTAAGAGAATATGAGAATGCAGCTATAAGGGACTATAGTAAAGTATATAATCAATACTTAGAAATATTTGATGACATATCGTTAAGGCTATTACAGGATTATAATTTTAGAAATAAAACACAATTTAATTTTAATGAGGTAATAAGAGGAAATTACAATAGTTATGTAAAGTCTGGAATCATTAGTGTTCTTACTGCTTATCATATACCAGAATTAATAAAGAAAGAATTCCAAGAAGTGTTTCCAAGTAACCCTAAAAATGAATATAAGGAAGCTAGAAGAATAAAAAGAAAGTTTTATTTACATCTGGGTGATACGAATACAGGAAAAACTTATAATGCAATGAATAAATTGAAGGCAGCTAGTTCGGGAGTCTATCTTTCACCTTTGAGGATTCTAGCGTTAGAAAACTATGAAAAGCTAAATAAAGAAGGAGTATTATGCAATCTAGAGACAGGTGAAGAGGAAGTTATTATTGAAGGGGCTAAGCATACAGCTTGCACTATAGAAAAGTTAGATATAAAGAATGAATACGATGTGGCCATAATAGATGAAATTCAAATGATTAATGATGATCAAAGAGGTGCAGCTTGGACAAAAGCGTTGTTAGGTTTAAAAGCTATAGAAATACACATATGTGGTGCATTGAATTCAAAGGAGATCTTAAAGGAAATTTTAGAAGATTGCGATGAAGTATTTGAAATCATAGAATATAAGCGGAATTTACCATTAGTAGTGGAAGAGAAGAGTTTTAATTACAATGATGTTCAAGTTGGCGATGCTTTGGTAGTTTTTTCAAAGAAAAAGGTGTTGAAGTTGGCTGCATACTATAAAGAACTTGATAAGAAGGTAAGTGTGATATATGGTGACTTGCCACCAGAGGTGAGGAGAAAACAATATGATCAATTTATAAGCAATGAGGCTGAAATTCTTATTACAACTGATGCTATAGGTATGGGAGTTAATCTTCCAATAAGACGGATAATTTTTATGGATGTTAGAAAGTTTGATGGAAATCAATTAAGGTATTTAACTACTCAGGAAGTGAAGCAAATAGCCGGGAGAGCTGGGCGTCTTGGTATATATGATATTGGCTATGTAGCTTCGTATAAAGAGAATCAAAACTATTTGAGTGAATATCTTTCTGTAAGGGATGATGAGATAGAAAGTGCTGTTTTAGGCCCTAGTGAGGAAATACTAAAGATACAATGTCTTCCTTTAGCCGAAAAGTTGGCTATTTGGGCAGAGAAAGAGGAAGAGTTACCGTTTTACAGGAAGATGGACGTTAGCGAATATTTAATTGTTTTAGATGCTGTTAAGGGATATAAACTTAGTGAAAGAGATCAGTGGCAGCTATTGAAAATTCCTTTTGATGTGTCTAATGTAGAGATTATGCAAACTTTTATAAGTTATATAGATGAGTTGTTTGTTTTAAAGAATAAAATACTAACAAAGCCAAGTTTGAAATTCTTAGAATTAACTGAACTAGAAACATTCTATCAAAAGATAAGCTTATATTATTCATTTTCTAAGGTTTTTAAGATTGAGATGGATTTAGAATGGATAGTAAGTCAAAGAGCAGTAGTAAGTGAAGAGATTAATAAGCTTTTAGTTAAACTATAAAAGAAGGAACATACTTTATCATTATCACGTAAAGTATGTTCCTTAAATTTTTAAATCAATCATTTATAATATAAGTCCTATTTGGAAATTCTACACTAAATTTATATATAGTACTTAAAATAAAGGTAGTTTCTCATGTTTGGAACATATATATATTAAAATTCTTCTATTCTTATTATACTAGCAATTTGATTAACATGATCAAGAGATTCGATAACCTTCATAGAATTGCTAACATTTCCTTCCTTAGCAGAGTGAGTAATAAATACTAAAGAAACAGAATCTTTATCTATTACTTCTTGATTAACAGAAAGTATGCTTACATCATATTGACCAAATACTGCTGCTATTTCACCTAAAACTCCAGCAATATCAGCAACTTGAAGTCTTATATAATATCTTGAAGTAGCTTCATTGAAATCCTTAACTTTTTTTAGTGGTAAGTTACTTTTAATCTCTCCAATTGAGCGTAAGTCAGCTTTGTTTCTTATGATAGAAATTATATCACCAACTACAGCACTACCTGTTGGAAGGTCTCCAGCGCCTCTACCAGAAAGCAATAGGTCTCCAACAGCATTTCCTTTTATGAATATTGCATTAAAAGAGTCGTTTATATTAGCTATAGGATGATTCTTAGATATCATTGTTGGATGAACTCTAAGTTCAAGTTCATTATCGATTTCCTTTCCAATAGCTAATAGCTTTATAACATAGCCAAATTTCTTAGCATAATCGATATCTATAGAATCTATTTTGCAGATACCTTCTCTATAAATTGAAGAAGAGTCGACCTTTGTGCTGAAAGCTAATGAAGCCATTATAGCTAGTTTATATACAGAGTCATATGCTTCAACATCAGAAGTTGGATCTGCTTCTGCATAACCTTTAGCTTGAGCCTCTTTTAGAGCTTCTTCGAATCCCATAGATTCTTGAGACATCTTAGTTAAAATATAGTTTGTTGTTCCGTTAATAATTCCTACTATGCTTTCGATTTTATTTGCTGTAAGACTTTCGTTAATTTCACGGATAACAGGGATACCACCACCAACACTAGCTTCGTAGTAAAATTGAACACCTTCAGCATCAGCAGTTGATATGAGCTCATCTCCGACAGTTGCAAGAAGTAACTTATTTGCAGTTACAACATGTTTTTTTGCTTTTAATGAGCTTAGGATATACTCCTTTGAAGGTTCAGAGCCGCCCATTAATTCAACAACGATTTTAATGTCTTTATCGCTTAAAATATCATTTATATCAGTGGTTACTATAGAATCAGGTACTTCAACAGCCCTAGGTTTATTTTTATCTCTAACAAGAATTTTTCCTACTTCTACTTCATAACCACAGTTAATCATTATTTCTCTTTTATTTGTGTTCAGAATTTTCCATACTCCTTGGCCAACATTACCAAAACCAAGTAGTGCAATTTTAACTTTTTCCATAAAAATCACCCCTTTATAATACTAAACAATACTAATCGTAGAGCCACTATAATCAACATTAAGCTCTTTAACTTCCCAACTATTTTCAAGGGTATTTAAGTATGATGTAATATTTTTATTAAAATTTACATCATCTTCTTTTAAAAGTACCATGATTGTAGGACCTGCACCACTTAAAAATATTCCAAGTGGATTAAGGGACTTTCCTTTTGTGATTATATTTTCATAGTCTGCAATAAGATTTCCTCTATATGGTTCATGAAGTTTATCTTCGCAGGCTACTTTAACTAGGTCGAAATTTCCGTTAGCTAAGGCAGTGACTAAAAGGGCAACTCTTCCAACATTGAAGACTCCATCAGCATGAGGAATAGTAGTTGGTAGTGCAGCTCTTGCTTTTTTAGTTGCTAAGTGAAAGTTTGGTATAAGAGCACATAATTTAACGCCTTTTGATAAATTGATTTTATCACAAAAAACTTGATTATTAGTTTTTACAGCAGTTGTCATACCACCAAAGAGTGCAGGAGCAATATTATCTGGATGACCATCAAGCTCTGTTGCTATCTCTAATATTTGTTGTTTGCTTAAAACCTGTCCAGCTAATTCGTTCGCACCAATTACTCCACCAAGTATACATGCAGCACTGCTACCAAGACCCCTTGATACTGGAATGTTGTTACTTATTCCTATTCTTAATCCTCTAGGTTTGTAGCCGATGACATCAAAAGTTTTCATCATAGAGGTATATACAAGATTATTTTTATTCATAAAAGCTTCTTCAAAGCCTACGAATTCTAAAGAATTATCGATTTCTTCAACAGTAAATTCATTATATAGGTCAAGGGCTATTCCTAAAGTATCAAAGCCAGGACCCATATTAGCACTAGTAGCTGGAACTTTAATTTTTATCATATCAAATCACCTACAGTTTTAAAAATTTTTCTATAATAGATTTCATCTCAGTCTTCGTACATGAATTATTATGTTTAATTTCCATGTTTAATAACTTTGAAACTCTATCTGGAATTTCAATACCACAGGTTTCTGATAGTTTATTAACTGCTTCGAAGTCTGTTATATTGGCAACATCGATTCCTAAAGCTGAAGCAACGTTAGTGCTAAACTTGAATGGGCTAGCAGTTGAAGCAATTAAAGTTTGTGTTGTATCATTTGTTTCTGCTACATACTTTTTATATACGTGCATTGCAACAGCAGTATGAGTATCAATTACATATTTTTCTTTATTGTATATATCTAAGATTGATGCATTAACTTCAGCTTCTGTTGCAAATCCTCCATAGAAGTCGGTAAGAGCTTCCTTCATAGCAGGAGTGATTTCATATTTGCCAGTAGAATTTAAATCTGACATCATTTTAGCAACTAAAGCTTCATCTTCACCGCTGATTGTATATAATAATCTTTCAAGATTACTTGAAAGTAAGATATCCATTGATGGAGAAGTTGTAATTTTAAGGTCTCTATTTTTATCGTAAATTCCTGTAGTAAAGAAATCATATAAAACGTTGTTATCATTTGATGCACAAATGAATTTATTGATAGGTAATCCCATAATTTTTGCATAATATGCTGCTAGGATATTACCAAAATTACCAGTTGGTACAACTACATTGATTTTTTCACCATCAGCTATTTTGTTATTCTTAAGAAGGTTTAAATAGCCATAGAAGTAGTACACGATTTGGGGAACTAGTCTTCCGATGTTGATTGAATTTGCTGAAGATAATAGGAAGTTTTCACTTTCTAATTTTTCTGCAAATGCTTTATCGTTGAAAATAGTTTTTACACCACTTTGTGCATCATCAAAATTACCTTCAATAGCAACAACAAAAGTGTTATCTCCTTCTTGAGTTATCATTTGAAGTTTTTGGATTTCACTTACTCCATCCTTAGGGAAGAATACAACTATCTTGATGGATTCTTTATTAGCAAAACCTTCTAATGCGGCTTTACCAGTATCACCAGAAGTTGCAGTCAATATTACAATTTCTTTTTTTACTTCTTGTTTCTTTAAAGATAAGTTCATAAGCTCAGGAAGTATTGAAAGAGCCATGTCTTTAAAAGCAAGAGTTGGTCCATGAAAAAGTTCTAAGAAGTGCGCACCATCTTTATATGTGATAGGCACGATTGTTGGGGTATCAAATTTTTCATCATAAGCATTATATATAGAATTTTTTAAATCTTCTTGATTAAGATCAGTAAAAAATCTCTTCATTATATCAAATGCTAGATCCTTATATTCCAAGTCTTTTAATGATGCAACTGGAATATCTAATTTTGGAATTTCAACAGGAACATATAAGCCCCCATCCTGAGAAATACCTTTAATAATTGCTTCGCTTGAAGAAATAGGTTGAGTTTTAGTTCGAGTGCTTTTGTACTCCATACTAAATAGGCCCCCTTAATTTAAATTTTAATGTTAATTAATATAAAAATATAAAAACTCCCATCCCTAGAAAGGGACGAGAGTATATTTTCCCGCAGTTCCACCCAAATTGATAAAAATCCACTTAAGGCTGTAACGTAGCTAGCGATAATTCTTACTGTTAGTTCAGAATTATACTCATAGGTGGTTTTCAACCTTTCATATTAAGAAAATCTTACAGCCCAAGGATCTTCCTCTCTTATAACTGGGTAAGGTCTACTTTTCCCATTCAACGATTTAATGATAATTATATTTGTAATATTTTATAACAATAATATTATTATGTCAATAGTTCGACATAAATTGAATCCATTAAAAATATTGAGATTTTAAGATAATATTGGTAAAATGAATATGATATAACACGGATAAGTGTTATAGTTATATTATATCACTTTATCGGCAAAATAATAATAAATATATGAAAAAAATAATAAGATAATAGCAAAAATATATAAAAAAATAATAAAATAATATCAAAATAAAATGCTTTGGCAGGTGGAATGATGAAAAAGGTAGACTCCATTGACAAAATATGCAAGAAAGAAAAAGGATATGACCAAGAAAATGACAAATTTGTGGATGAAATTAATGAAAAAATAGTATGTTTAATAATAAATAATATAAAAATAGGAATAGCAGTTTTAGATGAAAGTGACAATGTAAAATTAGTTAATGATATTTATTGCGAAATGTATGAGAAAGATATTGATGAATTAATCGGAAAAACTTTCGAACATGGAAAAAAAATATTAAATGATGATTACTTCTATGCAGGACGCTTAGGAATAGCAGAGACAGGAAATGTAAAGGTCGAAAAAATAGTTAAATCAGATGGTAGAATTTTCAATGCTATTGTCAATGAAGTAATTATTGACAGTAAAGAAAAAGGACAACATAAAGTTGTTTTGGTTACAGACTTATCTCAGATTAAAAGATTTGTATCAAAAATGAGAAGTTCTGTAGATGAAGTGGCTATAAGTAAATATAGTAATGTTACTGGGCTTCCCAATAGACAGTATATAGAAAATAGAATAGAAATTTTATCATATGATAATTTTTCAGAAGATGAAACTTTTGCGCTGGTTATAGTGGACATAAGAAGATTTAAAAAGGTTAATGATATATATGGTGCTAGATTTGGTGATGAATTATTAAAGCAAGTTGCCAATAGAATACAAGATTACATAGATGAAAGTGCTATTATTGCGCATTTAGGAGAAGATCATTTTGGAGTGTTACTTGAGAATATTAAAAAGCGCCAAGAAGTGGAAATGATTGTAGATAGGATAAATGATGCACTTACAAAAAACTTTAGTATTGCAGGTGAAGAATTAACTATAAATTGTAGTATGGGAATCAGCATATTTGAAGAGGTAATGGGAAACAAGAAGGATTTGCTAACAAATGCGGAAAAAGCACTAATTGAAGCCAAAGATAAAGGACTTGAAAAGGTTATTTATACTAAAGAGCTGAGTGCGAAGGTTAATAGAAGAACTATACTTGAAAATGATCTGATGACAGCCATAGAAAAAGGTCAATTTTTTTTAGTTTACCAGCCACAAGTATCCCTTAATACTGGGAAAATGGTAGGTGTTGAAGCTTTGATTAGGTGGAGCCATCCTAAGCTTGGATTAATATCTCCTTTTGAATTTATACCGATAGTTGAGGAAAGTGGTTTAATTGATTCAATAGGGGAGTGGGTTATTCGGACAAGTTGCATTCAAGCTAAAGAATGGAGAGATAAGAAACTGCCTTTTTTTAAAGTAGCAGTAAATATAAGTTCGATACAACTAAAAAAGATGAATATATGTAAGATAATAAAAGATATTTTAAAGGAATTATCTTTAGATCCCAATGTTCTTGAGGTTGAACTGACGGAGAGTGCTATGATGGAGGATATAGAGTTAGCTATTGAGAATTTTAGAGAATTAAATAATATGGGAATTAAAATAGCTATAGATGACTTTGGTACAGGATATTCTTCTCTTAATTATCTAAGAAAGTTTTCTATAGATAAACTTAAAATAGATCGTTCCTTTGTCACAGAGTTAGGTGATGATTTCGAAAGTACTATAATTACAAAGACAATTATCGATATGGCAAAAAATCTTAGCTTTAAAGTTATTGCAGAAGGTGTTGAAACAAAAGAACATTTGAAGTATTTGATGGAAAATGGTTGTGATGAGGTTCAAGGCTATTATTTTAGTAAGCCGATTACTGCTGAAGAGGTAGAAGAATTTGTTTATAAGTTGAATTAAATAAGAGATAAAAAGAAAACTAGCGTATACTAGTTTTCTTTTTATTTATAAAATGTGTCTTTTTTAAGAAACTTTTCTGTTTTTTAGATAATTACATGAAGCTGCTATTGCAGTTGTTTTATCTTTAAAAATATATTTTTCACCTATGGTTTTTATAAAGCCCATATTATTAAGAACTTTATAAGGTTGAGGTTTAACATTAGCAAGTAATAATTTAATATTATTTTTATTACAACGCTCATAAAGTTTTTCAATGGCTTCCATAGCAGTAGCATCTAATACATTTGCATACTTCATATCAAGTATTAGAATTTCAGCATCAGGGTTTACTTCACTCATAACATCCATGAAACTATGGACAATTCCAAAGAATAAAGGTCCATTAATTTGATAAACGAGTACTTTACTATCTATTGAATCTAGTTCTTTAGAGATTTCATCATCAAAGAAGTTTCTGCTCTTACCGATATCTGTAATGTTTGTAGTGTCTGCAGTTCTTTTCATAAATAAGAACATTGCAAGGATCATTCCTATTTCAATAGCAACAACTAAATCAAAGACTACTGTTAGAGTAAATGTAAGTATTAGAACAATAACATCACTTTTAGGCGCTTTTAGTAATGTCTTAAATGTTCTCCATTCCCCCATATTATAAGAAACTACTATCAAGATTGCTGCAAGAGTGGTCATAGGTATTAATTTTGCTAGTGGCATACAAACCAGCATGATCAGTAATAATGTTGCAGCATGTACAATTCCAGAGATTGGAGTCCTTCCACCATTTTTAACGTTGGCTGCAGTTCTGGCAATGGCGCCAGTTGCAGGGATACCGCCAAATATTCCAGAAGCAATATTTGCGACACCTTGGGCTACAAGCTCTACATTTGAATCATGCTTACCACCTATCATTCCATCAGCGACAACAGCTGAAAGGAGAGATTCGATGGCAGCTAATATAGCTATTGTAAAGGCTGGCTTAATTAGTTGTTGGATTGTAGAAAAATTTATACTTGGTAGTGTTGGTGTTGGTAATGCGGATGAAATGTTGGTGAATCTAGTACCTATTGTTTCCACTGGAAGTTTGAAGATCCATACTACTAGTGTTGCAACTATAAGGGCTACTAAGGAACCAGGTATAGTTCTATTAATTTTAGGCCAAAGAACAATTATAAGTACTGAACAAGCGCCTATTAAAAAAGTAGTTAATTGAAATGTGTGAAGATTAGCGAAATAACTTTCCCATTTCCCTATAAATTCAGCTGGAACAGATGCTATGTTGAGTCCTAAAAAATCTTTTACTTGAGTAGATAAAAGAGTAACAGCAATTCCGCTGGTAAAACCTACAGTTATTGTGTGTGGTACATACTTTATAACTGTACCTAATTTTAAGACTCCCATTATGATTAGAAGAATACCTGCCATTATTGTAGCGATAATCAATCCACTTATTCCAAAGTTTTGGACTATACCATAAACAATAACTACAAAGGCACCAGTAGGACCACCAATTTGTACTCTACTTCCGCCAAGTAAAGAGATAAAAAAGCCAGCTATGATTGCAGTGATAAGCCCTTTTTCTGGAGATACTCCAGAAGATATACCTAATGCTATAGATAGTGGTAAGGCTATAACTGCAACTATGATACCTGCAATAATATCTTTTGCTACCTGTTCTTTAGAAATTTCTTTTCTTTTGAATAAACGTATAAGTTTAGGTGACATTTTTATTAATAACCTCCTTGTTTTTTTTATCCGCCATAATCATTTTAGTCCTATAGTCGGTGACAGTCAAATATAAAAATAGACATTATAATACGAAATATTACATGAGAATAAATTTCTAGAATAGTCATTGTATATTATTCCTTAATTGAAACAACTATACAGGGAATATAAGTAGCAAAAGCCAATATGTGTTATGGAGGGTTGTAGGAAGTATTTTTTTTGTAAAATTCAGATTTTTATATTGAAAGATTTTTTTAAAAATATTTGGTATAATACTAAGTATAAACGTAAGCGATATTTTATATAGTTTAGGAAGGAACGGTAAGTATGGACGACAGAATAATAGACTTTAATGAGCTGAAGAACAGAGCTAAAGATAAAGATGTAGATAAATTTGAATCGTATATATATGATTTATATTATTCAATGGCTGAAGGAACCTTGACAATGGGGGAATTCACAAAAAATATTTTTAAATATATGGAAGAAAATAATATATCACAAGAGAAGTTTTATGATATTCAGAAAAAAATCATGGAGAGATATGGTTTTGATCCAAATAATTTAGAAGCTCAAATGAAAAATATGGGTATAGATTTAGGTAGCGTTAATGGTAATGTAGGTGCGGATAGTTATGAAACTTTAAGAAAGAATATTAGCTTTCAAGAAAAATATAAGAATAGGCTAAAGGTTAAGAATGTTTCAGAATACTATATAAATAATAACATAAATACCATTAACATAATACTTGATGGAGAAAATGTGATAATCACCAGTGTGAAGAAAATCGATTTAATTAACGACAATGAATTAAATGAATTTCTCACTTCTTATAAAAAGGTATTAGATGGTAAGTCTATAAAGATTACTATGTGTGAGGCATCACATAATTATGAATATTAAAAATAAAATTATAATATATTTATAAGAAAAATAATAAAAATTTAATAAAAAAACTGTGGAATATATTACGAGAAATATATTGTTATTTACTATGAATTATGATATATTCATTTCAGTTATAATGGTAACAGAAAAAGTGACAATTATAATCCTATTTAATAACCTTCTTTTTTGGTTGATTTGAACCATTAGGGGGTTTTTGTTTTATTATGCAGAAAAAAGGAGTTGTTAAGGTGTGACAGAGAAGTTTTTTGTTCAACTGTTAAATATCACTAAAAGTTTTGATGATGAGGAAACAGTTATTAAGGATTTGCATCTTGAGATTAAAAAAGGTGAATTTTTAACTTTACTTGGTCCTAGTGGTTGTGGAAAAACTACTACATTAAGAATGATTGCTGGTTTTGAAACTCCAAATAGTGGAGAAGTTATAATAGATGGTGAAAATGTAACTGCTAAAGCACCTAATGAAAGAAGTGTTAATACAGTTTTTCAAAACTATGCATTATTTCCTCACATGAATATCTTCGATAATATTGCCTTTGGACTTAAGATGAAAAAGGTAAATAAAGAAGAAATTAAAATAAAAGTTTCTGAAATGCTTAAAATGGTTCAATTAGAGGGCTATGAAAATAGAATGCCGTCACAATTAAGTGGGGGACAGATGCAACGTGTTGCAATTGCCAGGGCAATAATAAATAGTCCAAAGGTTTTGCTTTTAGATGAGCCTCTAGGTGCTCTTGATTTAAAACTTAGAAAACAAATGCAACTTGAACTTAAGCATTTGCAAAAAAAACTTGGAATAACTTTTATTTTTGTAACTCATGACCAAGAAGAGGCACTGACTATGTCAGACAGAATAGTGGTTATGAACAAAGGTGTTATAGAACAAGTAGGAACACCAGAAGAACTTTATGAAACACCAGCGACGAAATTTGTAGCTGACTTTTTAGGAGAGACAAATCTTCTAGAAGGAGAGGTAATAGAAGTTAAAGAAGAATATGGAACTGTTAAGAGTAATGAAGATATATTTATAATTCCAAAAGGTTCTTACAACATAGGAGACAAGCTATCAGTGTCAATTAGACCAGAAAGAATTAAATTAAAGACAGAAACTTCTTCTGATGAAATTTCACTTAAAGGAACATTAAAAGAAAGAATTTACATAGGTTCTAATATAAAAACTGTTATGGTTTTAAACAGTGGTAGAGAGATAATTGTCAATGAACCTATAGATAATAAATTTGATTTTAATAATAAAAATGAACAGGTATATTTAACCTGGAATAAGAATAACTCTATTGTGATTAAGGCATAGGGGGGATTGGGATGGCTAAAAAGAAAAAAAATATTCTTGGTCCTCTAGCTACTTTAGCACCTGTGGTTTCATGGATGTTAGCATTTTTTATAGTACCATTAATTTTAGTAGTTGTGTACAGTTTTTCTACCAGAGGAGAAGTTGGTGATATAGTATATGATTTTACTTTTTTTAATTATGGAAGATTATTTGATTCCTTATACTTAACGATATTTATAAAATCTATAGGAGTATCTTTGTTTACTACTATATTTTGTTTAGGGTTTGGTTATCCTTTTGCATTTATCGTGGCAAAAAGTAATAAAAAGTTAAAACCTATACTACTTTTACTTGTAATGCTTCCATTTTGGACAAATTCCTTGGTAAGAACTTATGCGATGATAATACTTCTAAGAACTGAAGGAATAATAAATACAGTACTAATGAACTTAAATATCATAAGCGAGCCACTTCATATGATGAGTAATAATTTTGCTGTTATGGTTGGAATGGTATATATGATGTTCCCATTTATGGTGTTGCCACTTTATTCTTCCATTGAGAAACTTGATATGAGACTTCTTGAAGCCGCATCAGACCTTGGGGCATCTCCAATAAATAAATTTATGAAGATTACACTTCCTCTTACAAAAGGTGGAATAGTTTCAGGCTGTTTACTGGTGTTTGTACCTACCCTTGGACTATTCTTTATAACAGATTTACTTGGAGGTAGTAAGGTTGTTTTAATGAGTAATCTCATTAAGAATCAATTCTTAACAGCTAGAGACTGGCCTTTTGGTTCTGCTATATCAGTAATTTTAATTATAGTTATGGTGATTTTGATCGCTATAACAAATAAGATGGGTGGAAGTACTGAACGTAAGGAGGTTTTGTAGATTATGAAGAAGAAAAGTTCTATTTTAAAATCTCTTTACACCTTTTTAGTGTTTATGTTTTTATATGTACCAATATTAGTGCTTATAGGATTTTCCTTTAATGAATCAAAGTTAAATGTAACGTGGACAGGTTTTACCTTTAAGTGGTACACTAGTTTGATTAATAACGTAGGGATTTTAGAAGCTTTTAAAAATTCATTTATTATAGCAATAATAAGTACTATCATATCTGTAATTATTGGAACCCTTGCAGCGATAGGATTATATAGATATAAATTTAAGGGAAAAAATATCCTTGATAGTATATTAAATATCCCGCTTGTGATACCAGAGATTGTAATGGGTATTTCATTATTAGCCTTCTTTGCTTTTGTTGATCTTCCAAGGGGGAAAATAACTTTAATAATAGCGCATGTAACTTTTAGTATAGCTTATGTTATTTCTACGGTGAAAACTAGGTTAGATGGTTTTGATAATTCTGTGGAAGAAGCTGCTATGGATTTAGGAGCTACACCACTTGTCACTTTCTTTAAAGTTACATTGCCTATAATAATGCCAGGTGTAATTGCTGGTGGACTTTTAGCTTTTACATTATCGTTAGATGATGTAATCATTAGCTTCTTTGCCGCAGGACCTGGTAGTGTTACTCTTCCATTAAAAGTATTTTCAATGGTTAAATTTGGTGTAACACCAGAAATAAATGCTTTATCAACGATAATCATGCTAGTTACTGTTGTTATTTTGACTCTGTCTATGGTTTTAAAGAATATAAACTTAAATATGAAAAAGGTCGGAGCTGTATTAACTGCTATAGCAGTGACGATAACAGGAACGTGGTATGGGATTTTTAAAGTAGCAAAGTTCACAGAAGGTTCTGAAACTGAGCAACAAGTGTTGAATGTATTTAACTGGTCAGAATATTTACCTCAATCAGTTATAGAAGAATTTGAGAATACGTATAATATAAAGGTGAATTATAGTACTTTTTCGTCCAATGAAGAAATGCTTGCTAAGTTGATGGCTGGAGGTAATGAATATGATCTAGCTGTAGCAAGTGATTTTATGGTTGAAATACTTAAAAAACAAAATCTAATTGAAGAAATTGATAAATCTAATATAGAAAACATCGATAATTTATCAAAGCAATTTATGCATTTACCTTTTGATCCTGATAATAAATACAGTCTTCCATATATGTGGCTTGCTGGTATAATAGCTTATGATAGTTCCAAAGTTCCAGAAGGTACTATAACTAGTTATGCTGACTTATGGAAACCAGAACTAGAGAATTCTTTATGTGTTTTAGATGATGAAAGAGCAATTATTGGAATAACTCTTAAAAAACTAGGTTATTCATTAAATGATACTAGTGAAGAAGCTTTAGCTAAGGCAAAAGAAGAACTTACTAGTCTTCAAAAGAACATAAAATCTTATGATAGTGATAGCCCAAAAACAAGCCTTATAAATGGTGAAGTTAAAGCTATTTTTGCTTGGGGAGCTGAGGGAAGCCTTGCAAGAAGAGAAAATTCAAATGTAAAATATGTGGTTCCAGAGGAAGGATTATTCTTGCAACAAGATAATTTTGTAATTCCAACTGGAGCTAAGAACAAAAAAGCTGCAGAATTATTTATTAATTTCATATTAAGACCTGAAATTAGTGCAGAAATATCTAAGGAGTTTCCATATGGAAATCCTAATGAAGCTGCATGGGATCAAATTGATTCAGAAATACTTTCTGATAAAGCAGTATATCCAGATGCGAAAGATGTTAAAAATGGTGAATATCTAAGAGATATTGGAAGTAAAATTTCTGAGTTTGATAAGATTTGGTCAGAAGTAAAACAATGATGCTAAAGAGGGTATCTAAGAATAGTTCTAAAGAATTATTTTTTAGGTACCCTTTTTTGTTTTAGTTCTATGATAAAGTTAGACAGTAGTTTTTTACTCCTTTAGTTTTTGCCGTTTATATGAAGTTAATAAAACTATTAGGTAAGTGAAAATTGATTTTAGATAGATAAAATGAAATATTAGAATAGTTAGTTGTAAAATATATACAATGAAACAAAGATAGGTTATATATTAATTTGATTATGAAAAGATTGTTTATGAATAAAATTATTTGATATAACGCTTCAAAATTGATAAATTGAAATAAAAACACTAAAATCATTGATAAATTGCAAAAAAACTAGTTGACATTGATGTGGCATCTGGTTATTATAAGTATATAAATAATATCCAAATAACAATTGGATATTAAGTTATTTATATCCATTATTTGCGTAATTATCTTATTTTAGTGTGATTTTTATTTTTATCAAGGTGGTGAAGATTTGTTATGAAGAGAATTATTATTGCTTTTCCAAGAGAGCAGAATTGTAATGGAGTTGTAAGCATTTTCAAGAAGATCGGAATTAATGATATTCAGATATGTGACTCTGGTATAAAAGTTTTAGAATTAGTAGAAGGTAGTACTAAGGGGTTAATTATTTGTAGTTATAGGTTAAAAGATATGTTTTCTTCAAAGTTAATAAATCAGATACCAGAAGGTTATTCAATGCTGATGTTAGTGGCTAATCCTTCGCTTTGTGAAAGTATAGATTCCAGAATATCAGTTTTGACCTTACCAATAAATAAAGGTAATTTTTTAGCAACAATAAATATGTTGTTAAATAAAAATAAGTTTAAAAAATCACTTTCAACTGAAGAGAATCTGATAATACAAAAGGCTAAGGATTTGCTCATAAAAGAAAGAAATTTTACGGAGCAACAAGCTCACAGATATCTTCAAGTTAATAGTATGAATAATGGACGTAAAATGATAGAGACATCTAAGAGAATATTGGAGGGGAGCGATAACAATGAAGAAATTAGAAATTGTAATTAAGGCAGAAAAGTTAGAAGAACTAAAGGAGGAGCTAAATAAATTTGGGATACAAGGTATGATGATTACAAACATCATGGGCTTTGGAAATCAAAAGGGTACAACCCAATATTATAGGGGAACTGAGATTAAGGTTAATTTACTGCCAAAGATAAAAGTTGAAGTGATAATAGCAGCAGAAAATGTTGATGACATAATTAAAAAAGTTTGTGAAGTGGTTTCTACTGGTAATATCGGTGATGGAAAGATTTTTGTTTACGATGTAGAGGATGCGGTGCGTATAAGAACAAGAGAAAGAGGCGTATCAGCAATTTAATAATATGGACAGTTATCAAAGGGGATAGCTTATATTTATATGACTCATATAAATATAAAGGCTATCCCCTTTTGAATTAATAAAAAATAATTAATGACTATAGGAATTTTATCAAACAATATTAAGGGAGGTATTTTTATGACAATTAATGGAGCAGATACGGTATTTGTAATAATAGCTACAATATTGGTGTTTTTAATGACACCAGCATTAGCTTTATTCTATGGAGGTTTAGTAAGAAGAAAAAATGTATTGAGTACTACTATGCATAGTTATGGTGCAATAGTTCTTGTATCCTTACAATGGATTATTCTAGGTTACACTTTAGTTTTTGGAACAGATAATAGTGGTATTATAGGAGGACTTAACTTTTTAGGATTAGATGGAGTTGGTTTTGAAGCAAATGCTGATTATGCAGCTACTATTCCTCATCAAGCATTTATGTTATTCCAAATGATGTTCGCAGTAATAACACCAGCACTTATTTCAGGTGCTTTTGCAGAAAGAATGAAATTCTCAGCTATGATGCTATTTACTTTACTTTGGACAACCTTTGTTTATGATCCAATAGCTCATTGGGTTTGGGGTGTTGGCGGATGGCTTAGAACTTTAGGAGCTCTAGATTTTGCTGGAGGAAACGTAGTTCACATAAGTTCAGGTATATCAGCGTTAGTGGTTGCTTTAATTCTTGGAAAGAGAAAATATGTTAAACACGCAAAACCACATAATGTTACTATTACAGTATTAGGTGCTGGATTATTATGGGTAGGTTGGTTTGGCTTTAATGCAGGAAGTGCTCTTGCTATAAATGATGTTGCGTTAAATGCATTTATTACAACTAATACGGCTGCAGCTGCTTGTGCGGCAGTTTGGATGATTCTTGAAAGAATTAGATTTGGAAAATCTTCCGCTGTAGGATTAGCTACAGGTGCTGTAGCTGGACTTGTTGCAATTACTCCAGGAGCAGGATTTGTTACTCCAATGGCTGCTATTATAATTGGTGCAGTAGCAGCGATAATATGTTTTATAGCTATATATTATGTAAAAGAAAAGCTTGGTTATGATGATGCCTTAGATGCTTTTGGTTGCCATGGAATTGGTGGTATATGGGGCGCTATAGCAACAGGATTATTCGCAACAACAAAAGTAAACTCAGCAGGTGCAGATGGATTATTCTATGGTGGAGCTAAATTGTTAGGTGCTCAATTTATAGCAGTAATAGCAACAATAGCTTTTGCAGGTATAGTTACTTTCATAATTGTTAAGATAGTTGATAAAACTATTGGCTTAAGAGTAAGCACTGAAGTTGAAGATATAGGTTTAGATACAATGCTACATGGTAATGAAGCATATGAGACTGGCGTATAAGTTTGTATAGCTTGAAATATTCAGTATATTATGAAAATTTTAAAAAAATATTGAAACTTTAAAAATAAGTTAGAGCCTCTTTGTTTCTTATAGTATAATATAAGAAACAGGGGGGCTTTCTAATATAGACTAGACAATAGGGTAGTTTTAATTAAAAGGACCAAAGACAGTATATTATAAATATTTTAAACAACTTAGGAGGAATAATTATGAATATAGCTTTAATCGCACATGATAAAAAGAAGGATAATATGGTTATGTTCACTACTGCTTATGAGGATGTATTAAGAGAACACACTTTATATGCTACAGGAACAACAGGGCAAAGGATTATGGATGCTACAGAGCTTAAGGTTAATAGGTTTCAATCAGGTCCTCTAGGTGGAGATCAACAAATTGGTGCAATGATAGCAAATAATGAAATGGATATGATTATATTTTTAAGAGATCCATTAACAGCACAGCCTCATGAACCGGATGTAAGTGCACTTTTAAGACTTTGTGATGTTTATTCAATACCACTTGCTACTAATATGGCAAGTGCAGAATTACTAATGCATGCATTGATGAGAGGAGATTTAGATTTCAGAAACTTGAGAAGAGGTATAAAGGTAGAATTTAAACTATAAAATCATAGTTTTTATATGACCTTAAAAATAGATAAATAACTTTGAAATTAAGCAATCGCTGTTAATTTCTTTAAGAGTCCATATTATATAAAAAGTGACTAAAAAATGTTTTTAGTCACTTTTTTGTTTTAAATTCTTGATTTAAGTTATGTTTTAAAAATGCAAGTATTTATTATAAGGTTTTTTCTTGAGAATTAACGACAATTTCATCATTTATGACTTTTATATAAGTACCATCAGAATTTAAAATCCATCGATTTACGTTATCGTTAAGGTAAAAATTAAGTAACTCTTTTATTTTTTCTTTTATAAAGATACTGTCGATTATAAACATGGTTTCTACACGTTTTGATAGATTTCTACGCATCCAATCAGCACTTGATAAGAATAATTCATCATCTCCATTATTGTGAAAATAGAAGATACGGCTGTGTTCAAGAAATCTTCCGATTATACTGCTTACTTCAATGTTATCACTGAGATCTTTAACCTTAGGTTTTAAAGAACAAACACCCCTAACTATTAGTTTTATAGTAACTCCAGCTTGAGAAGCTTCATATAATTCGTTTATAATTTCATCATCAACAAGAGAATTCATTTTAGCAGTTATAGCGGCAGTTTTGCCTTCTAAAGCATTTTCTTTTTCTCTTCGTATTAATTCGATGAGCTTATTTCTTAAATGAAGTGGAGCAGGGTAAACTTTTCTTGTAGATTTTATTTGAGTATGGCCTGAAAGCATGTTAAATAAAATGGCAACTTCTTCTCCGAATACTGGATCTTTAGTAAATATACCTAAGTCTGTATAAAAGTTTGCTGTTATATCATTATAGTTTCCAGTTCCTAAATGGACATATCTATTTATCACTGAATCTTCTCTTCTCACAATCATAAGCATTTTACAATGAGTTTTTAAGCCTACTAATCCGTAGATAACTTGACAACCAGATTTTTCAAGGCGTTTTGCCCAATGTATATTGTTTTCTTCATCAAATCTAGCTTTAAGTTCCATTAGTACAGTAACTTGTTTTCCATTTTCAGCTGCTTCTGCTAAAGCTTCAACAATTGGAGAGTTTCCACTAACTCTATATAAGGTTTGCTTTATAGCAAGAACATCAGGATCGGAGGCTGCGGTTCGTACCAAGTCCACTATTGGTTTAAAACTGTTATAAGGATGGTGAACCAAGATATCGCTATTAGAAATGGCTTTAAATAAATCTTTATCCATACATTCAATTGGTTCAGATTGTTTAAGAGGCGGATATTTTAAATGCTCAAAACCTTTTAAGGATGAGACAGATCTTAAAAAAGTTAAGTCTAAAGGACCGTTGATTTCAAATATCCAAGGTGAGGATAATTCCATTTCATCCTGTAATAATTTTTTAATTTTTTCGTTACAGTTTTGTTCAACCTCAAGTCTTATTATGCGACCCCATTTTCTCATCTTTAAGGATTGCTCTATTGACTCAAGTAAATCTTCCGCACCTTCTTCATCAAGGGTTAAATCGCCATTTCTAGTTATTCTATATAAACTTAAGTCGATAATTTCGTGTCCACTAAATATTTCTCCGATGTATAATTTTATTACATCCTCAAGAAGGATGAAGTTTTTTCCAACTCGTTCATTAGAATCAACTTCAATTACTCTTTTTAGAACTGTTGGAACTTGGATTGTTCCAAAGGCTTCTTCTCCATGAGTTTTATCTTTCATAAGCAAAGCTATGTTGATACTTTTATTTGATATTAATGGAAAAGGTCTACCTTGATCGATTACTATAGGCGTGAGCACAGGATATATATTATCTCTAAAAAAACTATCAATAATTGAAAGTTCTTTTGATGATAAATCTTCGGCTTTAAGAATATTGATATTTTCAGTTTTAAGTTCATTGAATATTTTAGAGTTGTAACATAAATATTGGCTTTTTATCATCTCAGAACTTTCCTTTAATATTTCTTCTAATTGTTCTTTAGGTGTAAAGCCTGATTGATCTTTTTCATTAAAGCCAGCATTTACTTGATCGAAAAGTGCAGCAACTCTCACCATGAAAAATTCATCTAGGTTTGAACTTACGATAGATAAAAAGCTAATTCTTTCAAGCAGTGGATTATTGTAATCTAGCGCCGCGAGGAAAACCCTTTTATTAAATTGTAACCAACTTAATTCCCTATTAAAAAACTTTTGTTTATTGAAATTACTCATCATAACCACCTGTAAATACTATATTTTTAAAATTACTAAACCAATAATAGTATAAATATATTGTTAACAAATATTATAGCATATTTATAAATCTTAATTAATAGTATAAGCTTTTTATATTAAGTTTTTGTTAAGTAGTTAAAATCAAAATTAATGTAGTATAATTGTGATATCTTTCTAATAATAATTAATATAGGAGGGGCAGAATATGAAAAAAGTTGCGATAATTGATATAGGTTCCAATACAATTAGACTTGTTATTTTTCAAATCGAAGGAGAATACTTTAGAGTATTAGATGAAGATAAAAATACTGCGAGATTAGGTAAGGATATAGAAGCAGACGGAAGTCTAAATCCAGCGAGGATGAAAAAGGCAGTAGAAGCTATGAAGGAATTTAAAAGTTTATGCCATGAAGAAGGTGTAGAAGAAATTCATGCTTTTGCTACTGAAGCAGTGCGAAAAGCTAAGAATAGACAACAGTTTATTGAAAATGTAAGACAAGAATCAGGTATTGAAATCAGAGTTTTAAATGGACTTGAAGAAGCCTTTTATGATTATTTTGCCACAGTAAATACTTTAGATATAGAAGATTGTCTTATGATGGATATTGGGGGAGCAAGTACAGAATTTGTGCTTATTAAAAATAGAGAATTAGTTAACTCTATAAGTATTCCTTTTGGAAGTATAAATACAGCTGAAAAATTTCAACTTCAAGAAACTGTTAGTAAGAAAACCAGTGAGGAATTTAAGGAGTTTATCTTTAGAGAATTTAATAAAATTTCTTGGTTAAAAGAAGCAGTATCATTACCTTTAGTTGGTATTGGTGGAACCATGAGAACACTGGCTAAAATTGATAGAAAGAAAAAAGCATATCCTATTGATAAAATACATAATTATAAAATAGAATCTAAAGTTATAGTTGAACTCTTTAATGAAGTAGCTGATATGGATTTGAAGAGTAAAAGAAAAATAAAAGGTCTTTCAAAAGATAGGGCGGATATTTTTATGGGTGCCTTATCTGTAATTAGAAATTTGATTGATTATTGTTCTATTAAGGAGATTGTAATAAGTGGTACTGGCGTCAGAGAGGGTTTCACATATGAATATATTTTTAAGAGTAATAAGATTCTTGAAGATATATTGGACTACTCCTTAAATAAAGTGATTTCTAACTATCCGAGTATATACAATAATGGATCTTGGGTATATGAAAAATCCTTACAAATTTTTAGTGGGATTAAGGAACTTTTCTATATTGACAATGAAAAGAAGAAAATTATGAAGGCTGCTGCTTATTTACATGATATAGGAAAAGAAATATCTTATACGAATTTTCATAAACATACTTTCTATATGATGATGAATATGGATATACATGGTTTAAGCCATATAGAATTACTGCTATCAGCGTATACGGCTACTTTGTATCATAAAGAAGCATTAAAGTTATCTTTAGAGGAAAAAGCTATAATAAGTGAGGATATGCTTAAAGATGCAGAAAGAATAGCAATAGTACTAAGAATAGCAGAAAAGTTATCAAGAGGCTACAATGAAAGCATCAAAAGTATTGTTTCAGATTTTGATGAAGAACATATCTATTTAAAAATAAATTGTCATAGCAAAACAGAGATAAATTTTTACGATATGGATGAGATTAAAGAAGAATTTAAAATATTATTCAGTAGGGAACTTATAATAATTTCAGATAAGTAGTTCAAGGCTATATCGAATTAAATAACAATTAGAATTTTAAGGATTATAAAAAATACTTAATATTTAGCATTATAAAAAAGCGGTGATGAGTTGAGATTTGAGAATATTCATGAGATTTTGACTTTTTCTAGAAATAATAGTTCTTTAGTAAATTACAACCATATGATGAGGGTCAAGGAGTTTTCAAGACGTATAATAGAAGAACTTCAAGAACTTTTAGAATTTACAAAAGAACAAGAATTTATTTTATTTTCTAGTGCAGCACTTCATGATATAGGCAAATGTTTAGATAAAAAAGAGCATCCTAAGTATTCTAGGGAAATGATACTCACTAGTCCAGAGCTGATGATTATACCGCCAAGAATAAAGAAACTTATAGGTATTGCTGTTGAAAGTCATAGAAAGACGATATCAGAAGAGATGTGGACTTTAGAAAAAAAGGAACAGGAGGCAATTTTAAAGGTAGTATCAATACTTAGAATCGCAGATGCTTTAGGGAAAAGTGAAAATAAAAGATTAGAACTTTTGGATTGTGAGGTTACAGAGGATAATATAGTAATCATACTGGATGCGTCACTGATAGATAAAGATTATGCGAGTCTTAAAAAGAAAGCTAGGCTTTTTGAAGAAATCTATAATAAAAAACTAATAGTTATATATAAATTGAGCTATCTATTAAGATAGTTCTTTTATTTTGGCAAGAAAAAATTAATGGATAACTTATATCAATATACAATTGAAATAATTTTTTTAAGGGTATATACTTAAAAAGTTAGTATGTGGTAAAGTGAGGAAAAGAAGTGGGGAGAAAAAAATGAGGTTGTGGAATAGTCTAAAATCTAGTGAAAAGTTTAAATTGAGAAAAATCATTATGATTGACAATATACTACAGGTATTTCCTATAGTTACTATAATATCAATTTTTCTAAAGGATAATATTTTTTTTGGTTTCGTATTTACTTATTACGAAGAAAATTTTGGAGCAATGTTTGCTGTACATTTAGCTTTTATAGCATTAATAATCGCCCCAAGTTTTCTATTTAAGGGCAAAAAACAAAAAAAATATTGCATTGTAGTCAATGTATTATATAGCATATTATTAATCAGCGATCTTTGGTGTTATAGAGCTAGTGGAAACTTTTGGGGCATTGAGTACTTATATTTCAAAGATCTGTTTAATCCTTTTCAAAGATCTTTAATAAATCCTAGATGGTTTGATTTTATATTAATAATAGATTTAATTTTAATTATAGCATTTATGATTTATAGAAAAGTAAAGAACGTAGAGATTAAACAAAAGAATCACAATAGAAGCTTTGTAAAATATATTTCGATAACAGTAATTTCTATTGTTATCATTTTGATAGGCGCTAATAATATTGAAGTTAGTGACTTAACTAATAATGGACACAATATGTTTAAAAATGATTGGAGTCCTAGTACTACTTTGAGAAATTTAACACCAATAGGATATCATGGTTTTGAAATTGTGGATACATTAAAAAAAGTAAATAGGACCAAAAGTCAAGGAGAAATAGAGGAAGTTGATGAGTGGTTAGCAGATAATGATGAAAAGCTTCCAGATAATAAATATAAAGGAACCTTAAAAGGAAAAAATCTAATATTTCTTCAAATCGAGTCTTTTGAAAATTTCGTAATAGGAAAAGAAGTTTATGGTCAGGAGATAACACCTAATCTTAATAGACTCATTAAAAAATCCTATTACTTTGATAATATAATCCAGCAGAACAATGGTGGAAATAGTATAGATTGTGATATGATGGTAAATACTTCTGTATTTCCTTTAGGAAAAGGGATAACTTTTATAAATGAGCCACAGGTAAAATATAATTCATTACCGTTAGTATTACAAAAAGAAGGATATTATACCGTATCTACACATGCTGAAAATTCAGATGATTGGAATTGGTCAGAAGCACATAATGCAGGATTAAAATTTCAAGAGAAGTGGGATAAACATGAATATAACATGGATGAATATGTAGGGTTTGGTCTATCTGATAGGAGTTTTTTAAGTCAATTTGCAGATAAAATTTCAAAGTTACAGGAGCCTTTTTATGCAATACTTCCAACCTTATCTAGCCATGGACCTTTTGATATAGCAGATGAATATAGAGAGTTATCACTTCCAAATGAAATTGATGAAAATTATCTTGGTGGTTATTTCCAAAGTCTTCATTATACAGATAAGCAAATAGCTAATTTCTTAGATAAATTAGAAACCCTTGGATTGATGGATAATTCAGTAGTAGTGATTTATGGGGATCATGCTGGTGTTCATAAATATTATAATGAAAGCATACAAAATTTAAATTTAGAAGGAGATTGGTGGAGGGAATATGACCAGAGAATTCCTCTAATTATTTATTCAAAAGGTATTACTGGGCAAACCTTTGATGTATATGGTGGACAGGTGGATATAATGCCTACAATATCGTATCTTCTTGGGGTAAATGATGAGAGCTACAGAGGTAAAGTAATGGGAAGAATACTTGTTAATACAAAGAGGAATGCAACAATTACAAAGGGTAACAAGATATTTGGAGAACCTGATAGCCAGGAAGAAAAAGAGCACCTATTGAAAAGCTATGATATTGGTGAAAAGATAATATTGAACGATTATTTTGATAAATAAATTAAAATCCCTTATATCGAGTTCTGCGATATAAGGGATTTTTCATAATAAAATATTTATTAAGGTTATTTTTTAGCTCTTTGTATTTTTATAGACTTTCCTTTTAAATTGATTTCAGGATGCATAGAAAGAAGCTTTTTACCAGAACCGTTTAATATATCTACATAGCTGTAGGTATCAAAAATATCAATAACTCCAATATCATCTGCTGGTACTCCACCACTATGGATAAGAGAAGCTACAATATCACCACGGCGGATCTTTTTCTTTTTTCCACCGTTTATGTGAATTTTTATTATATCTGAAGATTTATTATTTATTTTAGCTACGGAAGGCTTGAATTCTTTTTTTGGAGCATTAAGAACCTCTTCTTTTGAAGGGTGTATTCCTTGAGGGATTTTCATATTTATAAATTCTTCTATAGCCTTAAGAAATTTATCTTCATACCTAGTTACAAAGGTAATGGCCTCACCAGATGAACCAGCTCTTCCAGTTCTGCCGATTCTATGTACATAGGCTTCTAGTTCAAGGGGAATATCGTAGTTAAATACATGACTGACGTTATTAACATCAATGCCCCTAGCAGCAACATCCGTCGCCACAATAAACTGAAACTTATCTTCTTTAAAAGCTTTTAACGCAGAAAGTCTATCATTCTGAAGCATATCACCGTGAATTTCTGTTACCGAATAAGAAGAAACTCTCATTCGAGAAGCTAAATAAGCAACATTCTTTTTTGTTCTGCAAAATAGAATAGCTTTTGTGATATCCTCAGTCTTAATTAAATCCTCTAGTAGGTTATATTTCAAATTTTCATCTATTTCGTAATACTTTTGATTTATCTTTGCTACAGTAAGAGTCTCAGGTGTAAGTTCAATAAGTTTTGGTGAAAACATATATTTATTTATAAGTTCTTTTATTTCATAAGATAAGGTTGCTGAAAACATTAATGTTTGTCTTAGCTTTGGCACTTTTTTTATGATATTTTCAACTTCATCTATAAATCCCATATTCAGCATTTCATCAGCTTCATCAATTATTAAATACTTAACAGAACTAATATCTAGATTACCTTTTTCAATATGGTCTAGGGTTCTGCCAGGGGTTCCAACTACAATATGGACTCTTTGAGATAATTGATTTTTTTGAATGCTCATAGGTTGTTTACCATATACAGCTACAGTTTTTATCTTCTTGTAAACTCCAAGAGTAGAGAAAGTCTCTTGAACTTGAACTGCTAGCTCTCTTGTTGGAGTAAGAACTAAGGCTTGAACGGCATTTTCATTAGCAATTAAGTTTTCAATAATTGGAATAGCAAAAGCTGCAGTTTTTCCGCTGCCTGTTTGAGCTTTTACTATTATATCATCACCACTCAGGGCTAAAGGAATGACCTTTTCTTGTACTTCTGTAGGTACATCAAAGTTCATTAATTTTAGTGATTTTAACATTGACTCATTTAAATTAAAATCTTTAAAGTTTATCATTTTTCTTCCTTTCTTATATCTGATTACAAGGCATTTGAATTAAATATAAAACTAAAGATAATTGTTGATTTTTGTATTTAAAATTGAACAAATTACAATTAAGTATATTGTTATATATATTAAAACAATATACTGATTATATTACATATGCTCAATAGAAGATAGAGGCCACAAAAGAAAAAAAGCAAAAAGTTTTGTGAGAATTGTATCAAGAAGTGATTTAATTTTCATTGTAGTTAATATAATAATTATGGCTTTTCTTGTTGTGAAGAATAGAATATAATATATTTTTGGGGCTAATATTCAAATGAAGTTAACAATTTATAGGAGAAAAGGTTAATATGGAGAGATTTAGAATGAAAAAGAGTGAGTACATGTATATCATTATTGGGACAGTAATTGTAGCCCTAGGGATAAATTGGTTTTTAGTCCCAGTTTCAATGGTTACTGGAGGATTATCTGGTTTAGCGATTATTATTGATTCATTTAGTAGTAATATTTTAGGAGTGAGAATTCCTGTATGGCAAACAACTCTTGTATGTAATATTCCACTATTTACAATACTTATTCTCCAAAAGGGATTTGGACAGGCGAAAAAGTCTATTATTGGAGTTATATGTATAACGTTTTTTTTATGGGTAACTGAATTTATACCTAACCCATTCCTAGGATATCAAGATTTACTTTTGTCGTCAGTGTTTGCAGCAGCATTTATAGGAACAGGTGTTGGTTTAATTTTAAGGGCTAATGCTACAACTGGAGGGACAGATACCCTTGCGTTGATAATTAAACATAAACATAAAAATTTTCCTATTTCTAAGTTGATATTAACTATTGATTCATCGATAATTCTATTTGGTTTTTTTGTTTTTGGACCTCAGAAAGCTATGTACGCCATAATTTGCGTTGTCTTAACTTCAAGGTTTATAGCTCAAATACTAGAGGGTATGCATTATGCAAAGGCTGCTTTTATAATTTCTGATAAAGTGGATATAATTGCTGACGAGATAATGGTTAAAATACCAAGAGGTGCTACAGGAATTAATGCTAGAGGAATGTATACTAAAAAAGAAAAGCAAATGCTTTTTGTGGTTGTATCAAAGAAAGAAGTTGTATTGCTTAGAGAATTAGTAAAGGCGGTAGATAAAGATGCATTTATGACAATTGCTGACGTAAAAGAAGTAGTTGGACAAGGGTTCATAGAGGATTTAAATTCATTAGCTATCTAAACTCTTTAAAGCTAAAAATAAGAGCATAGGATTTATATAGGGATAATTAATAGAGTAATGAAAAACCTCAATACATGGTGTTGAGGTTTTTGTACGTATACTATTATTCACTTTCATCTCCATAATCTAAAATATATTGGTCTAAGCTATTATATAGTCTAGCTTGCAACATTGACATTAAAGAAAAAATTTGCTTTTCTAGGCAAGCATTTTGAACACTGTCAAATTGTGCAAGAACAAAGAATAGAATAGTCATATCAAATTGAATAAGTAAAAAAAGTATTTGATCAGTTGGGCTTAATAAACTATTTTCGCTATTGCATTCACGAAGTATAATTTTCTGAGTTTTAGAAAGTATACAATGAATTTCCTTTTCTACAATTAATTTAAAAGGGAGGAAACCTTGGATTGTTAAATCAAAATCTAAAAGTTCTTTAATATAAATAAATGCAAATTTCAATGTAGTAGCAAGTTCACTATCAGTATCAGGTCTATTAGGAAATAGAATTAATGAAAGAAATTCATAGTTAGCTAAGTTAATCATGTTTTTCTCCTGAAAGATTTCTATATAATAGGATATGAATAATGTTGAGATTATGTAATAATTTTTAAAAATTTAATATACGAAATAAAAAAATTGTATATTTATTGGAATAATATCAATACTAGAATTATTAATTTATTTAGGAGATGATATTGTGACAGCTACCATGACTAGAGATAGTATAAAGGATATTAACAAGTTTTTAAAAGGTACACATATGGGAATAGATGCTATAGCTGCTTTGAAAAAGCAGAGTGAAAATAATGGAATTGATGAACTGTCAATGACATTAACTGAAATACTTGAAATGTACAAAAATCACCAAGCAATTTTAGAGAATATAATTAAGGAGCTAGGAGGAAAGCCAGTAAAGAATTCTGGAGTTATTGGAGAAATAGTAGGCTTTTTTGATGATATTAAAGATTATTTATTACTTAATAATAAAGAGGCTATTTTGAAAGAGGCAATAAAAAATGTTGATACAGGTTATAATATGGGAAATAAGTTTCTAGAGATTAATCTGGAACTAGATAAAAAAACTAAAAGTGTTATATCTACTATGGTTGAAGATAATAAAAAAGCACTACAAAAGCTAAGAGAAATTAATATTAGATAAAAATACTTTAATATCCTGTAATAGACCTATCACAAATGGTATAATGTTATTATTAGTTATATTGGCTGGTCGGAACAGGAGGAATATATGGGAAAAACAAAAAAAACAATTTTGGAAGCAGCTATAAAAACTTTTTCTATAAAAGGCTTTGAAGGAGCTACAATGGATGAGGTAGCGCTAGAAGGAAAGGTTGCGAAGGGAACTTTATATTATCATTTTAAAAGCAAAGAAGAGCTTTTTAACTATATGATAATGCAAGAGATGAAGAGTTTTAAAGAGGGAATTGATCAAGAATTAGCCGCAGCTGAAGATACCATCAGTAAAATACGTATGTTGATTAAGGTAAATGTGGAGCATTTCTACAATAGCAAGGATTTCTTTAAAGTTCTTATTAGTCAATTATGGGGAGTATCTGAAAGGCAAAATGAACTTAGAAGACTTTTAGATGATTACTTGAAGTATATTTCTGGAATTTTAAAAGAAGGAATAGATAGAGGTATAATAGAAGATAACGACCCATACTTTCTTGCTCATGTATTTTTTGGTGCTGTTATTTCAGTTTCTATTTATGAGATAATAAATCTCGATAAAGATTCCGAAAGAACTTATGATTTCGATAAAGCTACAGATAAGTTATTAGAATATTTTTTAAATGCTATTAAATTTGATAGTACTAAGTTGGAAGTGTAGTAATTTAAAAGCCATTGATAAATTTTTTATCAATGGCTTTTTATTTTAGGAAATAACTTGAGTAACTTGTTATGGATAACTTGGAGACAGAAAACTTTCTACATTAACTTTATAATAATGATGAAAAAATTCTTGCAAATGCTTGTTTAAGTTTTTTTAAGTTCGACATATTTTCATAGTAGTCTGAAGTAATTCGTTTACAGTACCTTAAATCATCTAAAAAATCTTTTTCCAATATCGTTGAAATATTTTTATCATAAATTAGTGCATTTATTTCATAATTTAGAAAAAAGCTACGGATATCCATATTAGCAGTTCCAACTGTACATAATTCACCATCAACTGTTATGGATTTGGAATGGAGAAATCCTTTTGGATTATAATAATATACTTCTACACCACAGTTTACTAATTCATACAAATAAGTTTCTGAGGCAGTATGAACTAAAGCATGATCAGGGGTGTGAGGAAACATTATTTTGATATTTATGCCACCTAATGCTGCAATTTTTAGTACATCCATGAGGCTTTCGTTTGGTACAAAATAAGGAGTAGTAATATATATATGGTCTTTGGCTAAGGTTATCATTTTTATTATGCTGTGCAGTATAGATGGATATTCAGATTCTGGACCGCTTTGGATTAATTGCATAGGAACGTTACCTTTCGATGTTGGAATTGGAAAATATTTTTCAAAATCGAAGTCATAAAATACATAGTATTTATTCGCTCTTTGTATGGTTAAATAGTCGTCTAAGAAAACTGATTGCAAACCTAAAACAAAGGAGCCTTTTATCATTAGATGAGTATCTCGCCAGAAGCCAAGTTTTCCTTTGCCAAGATATTCGTCAGCGATATTAATACCACCGATAAAGCCAACAATACCATCAATTACTACTATTTTTCTGTGATTACGGTAGTTTATCTGTGTATTTATATGTCGAAATAATGGGGCAAGGAAATAGTCATAATAAACAATTTCAATACCGTTATTTTTCATTTCTTCAATAAAGGATTTTTTACAAGTTATAGCCCCAAATCTATCCATGATAAATCTTACTTTTACTCCGGAGTTTGCCTTAGCAACTAGTATATTTTTAATTTCTGTTCCTATAGTATCTGAGCGAACTATATAATATTCTAAATGAATATGGTGTTTAGCTTTTTTTAATTCTTTTTTTAGGGTTTCAAACTTTTTTTCGCCATTTTGTAAAATGGTCACTAGATTATTTACGAATATTGGTGAATCACTGTTTTGAGCTGTTAATTGGATTAATGGTTCATATTCTTGAAATTTATATTTGTGTATTATGGGTTCAATTAATCTAGTTAATTCATAATTATTATCATCTCGTAGTTTATGTATCTTCCAGTTGCGACCAAAGAATATATAAAAAAATAGTCCAACAATTGGTATTGCCATTAAAAATAAAGCCCAAGATAAGGTTTTTTCAGGTTGTTTCTTTTCACGAATGATAATTAGTATAGAAATAAGCACATTGAAATAAATTATATAGTTAAGAAATACTTTTAGAGAAAAACTAATAATTGTCACCTCCAGTATATGTAAAATAAAAACTATAATAAAGAACAATTAGTACTAAGAATAGTATATACAATATTTTAGATTGTTTCACAGAAAATATTAATAAAAATATATTAATATTACGATTAATTTTAGGAGGGAATAGATTTTGGCTATAAAGTGTAGAAAATCTCTTGTATATAATAGGAAACTTATGCTTATAACATTATTTAAAAATTTTTTATGTGAAGTAGAAGATAAGGCACCAAGATATTCTTATTGTATAAAAGATAAAAAAAATATAGAAAATCATAGGAATCAATCTAAAATGTAGCAAATAATTTGTAACCTTCATAATATACTAGTGCATAGTTATATTTCTATGAAGTAGAAATGGTTTAAAGATTGGAAGAAGTTCTAATATAGAAGATACTATGCATTAGTAATAAAGTAGAGGAATAATTATGGATCTTGGAAATTTTCTAAATATGTTTTCAAATACCTCAAATAATAATTGTCATAAGCCCCAGGATAACTGTAACAATAAAGGAAGTGATTGGTCGACGATAATTATTTTATTTATTCTTTTCAGTTGTTTCAAAAATAACTGTGGGAATAACTGCAATCCTTGCTGTGATGAAATAATTGTTCCTAAAAGGCGTAGACGAAGAGAAGAAGTATACGTCTATGAGGGATTTGGATCTACATCAAATGATGGGCTCTTTAGCAATCCAATATTAATAATTTTGCTTTTCTTCCTTATCCAAGGCAATAATAGTAGTACATCTAATACTAATACTGTTATAAATGTTGATCAACTATCAGAAGATGAAGATGAAAATAATAATCTTATACGATCATAATTATATACAGATGATAATGAAATTGTTTTTTAGAGAGAAAGTAAGTTTATTTGAGGTTATAGAGTTAGAGAATATAATAAACGAATACAAAAGCACTGGACAATTAGTGAATTAGTGCTTTTGTATTTTTATGTCTAAAAATGAATCAATTATATGTCATGTTGTTTACAAAAAGTTCTTTTTATTTAAAAAAAAGTTCCAAATTACATGTTAATTAATATGAAGTATTATTTGTAAGTCAATACATGCGGTGGTAAAATGTAAGTAGATACTTGAATTATAATCAAATATAAATTAAAAGTGAGGGGTAAAGATGAGCGATATCAAAGATACAAATAACACCAATCGATTAACTGGCACAACAGGAAATGATAGGTTTGAAGGTGGAAAGGGCAATGATAGTATATTGGGATTTACAGGTAATGATGAATATCTATTTAATCTTGGGGATGGACAAGATAGGATAACTGATATGGATAAGACCAACGGTAATATTGATACCATTACTTTTGGTGAAAATATTGTCGGATCTGATCTTCATTTCTCGAGAATAGGCTATGACTTAAATATAGCAATAGCTAATACTACAGACTCAATCACAATAAAAAACTATTATTTGAGTTATGATTGGTACAAAATAGAGCAAATAAAGTTTGCAGATGGTACTGTATGGGATCAAAAAACCATTGAGTCTCAACCTATGTATATATCAGGTGCAGGAAAAATTGTAGGAACTGATGTCAATGAGTGGATAGAAGGATCAACTGGAAAAGATGATATTGAAGCAAGAGGCGGAAATGACATCATCGATGGTAGAGGTGGTGGAGACTTGTCAAAAGGTGGAACTGGTAGCGATATTTATATATTTAATAAAGGTTATGGCGAATTAATAATAGAAGAAACTGCTGAAACAATTGGGAATATAGATAAAATTAGGTTTGGAAAGGGAATAAATCCTGATGATGTAGTATTTAATAAAGAAGGTTTAAATCTAATAATAACTATAAAAGGAACTACCGATAAAATAGTAATTGTAGATTATTATAAAGATCTAAGCCTTAGAATAGAAGAGATTGATTTCTTTGGTGGAGTTATTTGGAATAAAGATGATATCAATGCTCGTCCAGTATACATATTAGGTTCTGGAAAGTTAGATGGAACTGAAGGTGTAGATATTATAACTGGATCAACAGGAGATGATATCATATATGCTTATTCAGGAAATGATATTATTGACGGAAAAGGTGGAAATGACTACGTAACTGGATCAACAGGTAATGATACATATATATTCAACAAGGGATATGGAGTACTTACTATTGATGATTTTGATACAACAGTAGGAAATATGGATACAATCAAATTTGGTGATGGAATACTTCCAGAAAATATTTTATTTGTGCGTGTAGATAAGAATTTAGAAATCACTATTAAGGGTTCAAGCGATAAGATAATAATTAAAGATTACTTTGATGTAAACTTTGATATAAACGTAAATACTAGATTTGAAAAAATAGAGTTTGCAAATGGTGTTGTTTGGGATAGTACTATTATTGTAAGTCAAAGAGTATATACGATAGGTACTAGTGATGATGACATTTTAAATGGTATAGATAAAGTTGATATTTTTGACGGATTATTAGGAAATGATACCTTTATTGGCGGTAAAGGAAATGATATATATATATATAACCTAAATACAGGAATTAAAACAATTAAAGACAATGATATAACAGGAGGAAATGTGGATACAATTGAGTTTGGAGTAGGTATAGATCCAAAGAATATTGTTTTCACTAGAGTTGGTGATAACTTAGAAATAAGCATTAAGGAAAGCTCTGGGAAAGTTATTGTAGAAAACTACTATATTGGAATAGAAAATCATATTGAAATTATTAAATTTGCTGATGGAACCATATGGAATGATGAAAGAATAAATAAACAACCAGTAGTTATCAGAGGTCAAGGTGAAATCCATGGAATGGAAGGAGACAACATTATATATGGCTCAGACCAAGACGATATTATATTTGGATTTGGCGGAGATGATACTATATATGGCTACGGTGGAGATGATCAATTAATCGGAGGCGATGGTAATGACATCTTATATGGTGGCACTGGTTCCGATTTGTTAGCTGGAGATGAAGGTAGCGATACATATATATTTAAAAAAGGCGATGGAATGGATTTTATTTCTGAGTTTGATAGTTCAGGTAAAGATATAGATACAGTTAAGATTACAGATGGAATATTAGCTAAGGATGTAATGCTCAAGAGATATGGCAATGATTTGGGGATAGAGGTAAAAGGAACTGAAGATATATTAATAATAATGGATTATTTTGTAGATTCAGCTTGCCAGGTAGAAAAAATAATATTTGATGATGGAACTGCATTAGATGGAGGACAAATTGAAGTAATAGTAAACGGTGGCGGTGACGTCATCAATGTTATTACAGGTACAGATGGTAACGACACTTTAATAGGTACAGATAAAATTGATCGCTTCGATGGATTAACTGGTAATGATACTTTCATAGGTGATAAAGGTAATGATATTTATGTAATTAATTTAAATACAGGAATAAAAATAATTGAAGATATAGATATTACAGAAGGAAATATAGATACAATTCAATTTGGTGAAGGAATATCGCCAGAAAATATTGTCTTTGTGCATGTTGGAAATAATTTGGAGATAATTATAAAAGGTACAGATGATAAAGTTATTATTAAAAATTACTTTGATACCAATATTGATATAAATATAGTTAATATCATAGAAAGAATAACATTTGCAAATGGAACTGTATGGAAACAAGATTTTATATCAAAGCAAGTAGTATATACAATAGGAACAGACGGAAATGATGAAATACATGGAACAGGCAAAGATGATATTATTGATGGACATTTAGGAAATGATATCTTAATCGGTGGAAAAGGTAATGACACATATATTTTTAACTTAGGAACAGGAATAAAAATTATTGAAGATATAGATGTAACAATAGGAAATATAGATACAATTAAATTTGGAACAGGAATAAAACCAGAAAATATAGTGTTTGTACGTGTTGACAATAATTTAGAGATAACAATAATTGGTTCAAGTGATAAGATAATTATAAAGAATTATTTTGACATTGACTTTAATGTGAAGATAACAAATATAATTGAAAGAATAGAATTTGTTGGTGGAATTGTTTGGGATATAGATATAATCCAAAGTCAAATAGTTCATTTAATAGGTTCAGATAATGATGATAAGCTTATTGGTACAATAGGTGTTGATATTTTCGATGGACATTTAGGAAAAGATATTTTTGTTGGTGGAAAAGGAAATGATACATATATCTTTAATTTAGGAACAGGAATAAAAATTATCGAAGATATTGATATCACAGTAGGTAACATAGATACAATTAGATTTGGAGAAGGGGTTCTACCTGGAAATATTATATTTGTACGTGTTGATAATAACTTAGAGATAGTTATTAAAGGTTCAACTGACAAGATCATTATTAAGAATTACTTTGTAATTGATTATGACGTAAATATAACTAATAGAATCGAAAAAATAGAATTCTTTGGTGGAATAACTTGGGATATTGATGTTATTGCAAAACAATTAATTTATACATTAGGTACAGATAAAGATGATACATTAACAGGTACAGATAAAGACGATATTTTTGATGGATTATTAGGAAATGATATCTTTATTGGTAACAAAGGAAATGATACATACATCTTTAACAAAGGAACAGGAATAAAAATTATCGAAGATATAGACATTACAGTTGGAAACATAGATACAATTAAATTTGGTGAAGGGATACTTCCAGGAAATATTATATTTGTGCGTGTTGACAATAACTTAGAAATAACAATAAAAGGTTCAGCTGACAAGGTGATTATTAAAAATTACTTTGATATAGATTTAGATATAAATATTACTAATAAAATAGAAAAAATTATATTCCATGGTGGAGTAATTTGGGATGAAACAATAATAGCAAGCCAAGTAATATATACAATAGGTACAAATGGCAATGATACTCTAACAGGTACAGTTAAAGATGATATTTTCGATGGACTTTTAGGAAATGATACCTTTATTGGTAACAAAGGAAATGATACATATATCTTTAACTTAGGAACAGGAATAAAAATTATCGAAGATATTGATATCACAGTAGGTAACATAGATACAATTAGATTTGGAGAAGGGGTTCTACCTGGAAATGTTATATTTGTACGTGTTGACAATAACTTAGAGATAGTTATTAAAGGTTCAACTGACAAGATCATTATTAAGAATTACTTTGTAATTGATTATGACGTAAATATAACTAATAGAATCGAAAAAATAGAATTTTTTGGTGGAATAACTTGGGATATTGATGTTATTGCAAAACAATTAATTTATACATTAGGTACAGATAAAGATGATACATTAACAGGTACAGATAAAGACGATATTTTTGATGGATTATTAGGAAATGATATCTTTATTGGTAACAAAGGAAATGATACATACATCTTTAACAAAGGAACAGGAATAAAAATTATCGAAGATATAGACATTACAGTTGGAAACATAGATACAATTAAATTTGGTGAAGGGATACTTCCAGGAAATATCTTATTTGTACATGTTGGAAGCAACCTAGAAATTATAATAAAAGGTTCAAATGATAAGGTTATAATCAAAAATTATTTTGATGTAGACTACAATGTTAATATAACTAATAGAATCGAAAAAATAGAATTCTTTGGCGGAATAACTTGGGATATTGATGTTATTGCAAAACAATTAATTTATACATTAGGTACAGATAAAGATGATACATTGACAGGTACAGATAAAGACGATATTTTTGATGGATTATTAGGAAATGATATCTTTGTTGGTAACAAAGGAAATGATACATACATCTTTAACAAAGGAACAGGAATAAAAATTATCGAAGATACCGATGTTACAGTTGGAAACATAGATACAATTAAATTTGGTGAAGGAATAACTCAAGAAAACATCATATTTGGACGTGCTGGTAATAATCTTGAGATTGTAATAAAAGGAACAAGTGATAAAGTAATAGTTAAAAATTACTTTGTAGTAGATTATGACATAAACATAAGTAGTGCAATAGAAAAAATAGAATTCGAAGGCGGAGTTGTTTGGGATTCTACAATTATAGCAAGTCAAGTGATTTACATACTTGGTACAGATGGTAATGACTCATTAAGCGGAACAGATAAAGCAGATATCTTCAATGGATACTTAGGTAATGATACCTTCATTGGAAATAATGGAAATGATGTTTATTTATTTGAATCAAATTCAGGAGTAAAGATTATTGAAGATAGTGATGAGACCGTTGGAAATATAGATACCATTAGATTTGGTAAAGGAATAGCAAAGGAAAATATTTTATTTGGACGTGCTGGGAATAACCTAGAAATTGTGATAAAAGGTTCAAATGATAAGGTAATAATAAAAAATTACTTTATAGCAGATTATGATGTAAACATAAGCAATACAATAGAAAAAATAGAATTTGCAGATGGTGCAATTTGGGATGCAACTACTATAGCAAGTCAAGTAATCTATATACTTGGTACAGATGGTAATGACTCATTAAATGGAACAGATAAAGCAGATATTTTCAATGGACAACTAGGAAATGATTACTTTAGCGGTGGCAAAGGTAATGATGTTTATCTATTTGAATTAAATTCAGGGATAAAGACTATTGAAGATAATGATGGGACAGATGGGAATATAGATACTATTAGATTTGGTTCAAAGATACTTCCAGAAGATATTGAATTTGTGAGAATTGAAAATAATCTTGAAGTTACAATCAAGGGTTCAAGTGATAAGGTAATTATAAAAAATTACTTTGAAAATGAATATGAGATAAGCTTAAATAACAAAATAGAAAAAATAGAATTCTCTAATGGAATTGTTTGGGATGAGACTATTATTTCAAATCAACCAATACATGTTTCAGGTCAAGAATATTTAAGTGGTTCTAATGGAAATGACATTCTAACTGGATCTGCGGTAGATGATGAAATCTATAGTTATGGTGGAAATGACGTAATTATAGCTTTAGACGGTGCTGACAACATATATTCTGCAGAGGGAAATGATATTTTAGATGGAGGTATTGGAACTGATAACTTAAATGGTGCAGAAGGAAGTGATACCTACATATTCAAGAAAGGTTATGGCGAAGATTTTATCTTTGAATTTGATGACACTGGAAAAGCTGTTGATACTGTTAAGCTAGGAGAAGGTATAGTACAGTCCGATTTAAAATTCATTAAGGATGGGGAAAATCTACAAATATCTATTGGAAATACAAAAGATATACTAACAGTAGTTGGTTATTACAGTGATCCAGGATATAAAGTAGAACAAATTGAATTTGCCAATGGAACTATAGGTGTACTTGGAGAAATTAATATTAATGGAACTACTGATGGAAATGTTGTAACTTATATAAAAGGAAGCATTGTAGATACAGAAGTAGATATAAATAATTATGCAGCAACAATAGAGAAATCTATAGAAGTTATAGGTGAACTTCAAGATTCAGGAGCAGCTAACAGTTCATTGACAAGTTCAAGTGCAGAAGTAAATTCTGATTTGATTTTAATATCACAACAATAATATATTTGCATTAAATGATTAAGTGAAGAGTGTTCTTTTAGAACTTTGAAGCAAGTATAAACTGAAAAAGCACTGTAATAATTCTACAGTGCTTTTTTATAAAAGAGCGGAGTATATTTAAATTTATATTTCAACAATATGATGTTTTCAGATATCCAAGAGAAAATATTGTATTATACGGTTTAAAATAAGGGAATAAAGGAGAGGAAAGATATGTACAAAGTTGGTAATGATTCTAACGATAATCTAACTGGCTCAATTAATGATGATATTTTAGATGGTAAAAAGGGAAATGACTCGCTTTATGGTGGAAGAGGAAATGATACTTATATTTATAATTTAGGCGATGGAAAAGATCGTATAACAGATAATGATCCAACAGCTGATAATGTGGACACTATAAAGTTTGGAGCAGGGATTACAGAAGAAAACATTAAAGTTAGCAAAAGCGGTAATGATCTTGTAATAAAGCTAGGAAATAGTACTGACGAAATAAAAGTAGTAAATTTCTTTTTAGAGAGTCGCTATGAGATAGAAAAAATTGAATTTGCTGATGGAATTACTTGGAATAGGGGGAGAATAATTCAAGAAGCCTATTATTCTAATAATGCAGATCAAGGAGAAGATATCGGAGATAAAACTGTTGCAATTGGAACGCCAGGTGATGATAATATTGTTCCAAACAATCAAAATGGTGAGAATTTTATAGATCCCCTTGCTGGAAATGACAAAATGAATGGTGGAAAGGGAAATGATACTTACATATTTGGTGTAGGTTATGGAACTGATGTAATAGAAGATTACGATGATACTCCGAATAATGTAGATACTATAAAATTTATAAAAGGTTTAGCAAGACAAGATCTTATCTTTAGTAAAGTTGGTGATGATCTTAAAATAACTATAAAAAATTCTGAGGGAAAAGAAAGTAATGATTCAGTTACTGTTTCTCATTTCTTTAATCCAAATCATTATTATGAAATAGAAAAATTGCAATTTGGGGATGGCACAGTTATAGAAGGAATTAAACAATTTAGAAAAGAATTGGAAGATGAATTTGCAAGGGCTATATCAGTAAAATCAACTTATGACCCTGTTATAGTAGATTTAGATGGTAATGGTATAGAGATTAGTCCATTAAAAGATGGAGTTAATTTTGACCTTGATAACAACGGATTTGCAGAAAAAATTCAATGGGTTAATAATGCTGATGGAGTATTAGCAAGAGACTTAAATGGAAACGGCAAAATAGACAATGGGTCTGAGGTTTTTGGTGACCGAGTAGTTATGTCAAATGGGAAGTTTTCTCATAATGGATATGAAGCTTTAAGAGATTTAGATGTAAACAATGACTACGTACTAGATGATAAGGATGCTGCTTTTAAAACACTAAAAATGTGGATTGATAAAAATTCTGATGGTATTACTGATAAAGGTGAATTATATACATTAGCTCAATTAGGCATTGAAGCTTTAAATTTGAATAAAGAAATAATTGATGACAGTAATCCAGGAGTAATTAAACAAAAAATCGGAAATTATGAAAATGCTGATGGCGAAAAAATGGATATGTCTCAATTTTTCTTTAATGTAGATTTATCTGATACTATTGACTATCAAGAATTACCAGGTGTTGATGATAAGGTAAATTCTATAGTTCGTTTACTTCCAGAGATAAGTACTACAGGAAATGTCTATGGATTGAGAAAAAGCATGATGACAAATGAAGAATTAAGAAATTTAGTTGTTGAATTTACTTCCAATAAGGAGTTTAATAAGCAAGAATTACTAGATAAAATTCTATACAGTTGGACAGGAACTGGTAATATCGATTGGTGGAGAGGTCATATGGATGCCAGAGATTTAGCAGTTGTTGAAAAGTTTGTTGGCCGTAAGTATATAGGTAGTAAAGATCCTATTGTAGTAGAAGAAGCTGCAATTCCTCTTAGAAGATGTCTTGTGATAATAAAAGACTATATATTTAGAAATTTAGCTGCACAGAGTTATTTGAAAGAGTATGTTACTTCTATAGAATGCAATTTTAATGAAGCAACCATGAAAATGGAGTTTAACTTTGATAATTTTAAACAGTTATGTATTAGCAAGATAAAGGACAATAATTTAGGGTTTTTATTGAGTGATCTACTTGCTTGTTATGCATCAGATCCAGAAGGGCAACAAGGGATAAGAAGTGTTCTAGAAGAACTTAAACCTCTAAATGAGGAAGTTTATAAAATAGCTACAGCAAATAGAATTTTTGGACGTGGATATACTGAAAACAACTTCGGAGATTCATGGATAAGTCCTAATCATCTGCCAGCTTTGGTCGGAACTGATAAAGTTGATTATATTTATGGTGGAAATGGTGATGAACCTATATATGCTGGTGCTGGAGATGATCATGTTGATGGAGAGGAGGGAACTGATACTTTATATGGACAAGATGGAAATGACGAAATTTTAGGTGGAGATGGAATTGATAGTCTATTTGGAGGAAATGGAAATGACTCTTTAGATGGAGGGAATGGAAATGACTCTCTTTATGGAGAAGAAGGAAATGATACCATTCAAGGCGGAACTGGTGTTGATAATCTTTTGGGTGGAAATGGTAATGATAATTTAGACGGTGGATTAGGAAATGATACGTTAGATGGTAATGCTGGAAATGATGTATATGTATTTGGAATAGGCTCTGGTAAAGATACCATCAATAATTATGACGAAACTTCAGCTTATACAGATATTATTAAACTTAAAGATGGAATAACGTTAAAAGACGTAAAAGCAACGAGAGTAAATAATAATGATTTAGAAATACTGATAGTAGCTAGTGGCGATACAGTAACGATTAAAGATTATTTTATAAGTGATTTTTATAAGGTTGATAGAATAGAGTTTGCTGACGGTACTAGTTTAGATAATGAAACTTTAAGGAATCTTCCACTTTATGGAACTGAAGATGGTGAAACATTAATTGGTAGCCCTAACAAAGAAAGCATATTTGGCTTTGGAGGAAACGACACTATATACGGACAAGCGGGAGAGGACACTATATATGGTGGAAAAGGTAATGATAACATTTATGGTGGAAATAATAACGATATCATAGATGGCGAAGAAGGTGATGATTATCTAGATGGAGGAGAAGGTAATGACACCTATATCTTTAGGATAGGATCAGGAAAAGATATTATAAATGAATGTGATGCAACTAGTGGTAACATTGATACTTTAAAATTTGAAGAAGGTATCAGTCAAAGTAGTTTAGATTTTAGAAGAGAGAATAGAAATCTTATAATTACTATAGATGGTATTGAAGATAGAGTATTTATAAGAAATTATTTCTTACCAGAAAGTAAAATTGAGAAGATAGAATTTGCAGATGGTTCTGTTCTAGATAATGAAATACTAAGCAAACTTATTATATATGGAACAATTGATGGTGATGAGATCAATAGTGATAATGTTGATGAGGTAATAAAAGCATTAGAAGGTGCAGATATAATAAACTCTTTTGGTGGAACAGATAAGATCAATGGTGGTTCTGGAAATGATGTTATTGATGCTGGTGCAGGTGATGATGTTGTTTACGGAGACGAAGGAAATGATAATATTAAAGGTCAAGAAGGAAATGACTTGATTTATGGTAATAGTGGTGTCGATGATTTATATGGTGGTATTGGAAATGATACGCTAGATGGCGGAGAAGACAATGACACTCTTAGTGGTGGAGAAGGTGAGGATATCTATATCTTTAGATCAGGTTCAGGTGTAGATACAATAAATGATAAAGGTAATACAGTTGGAAATATAGATATCTTGAAGTTTGAAACAGGTATTACTGCTGAAAATATCTCATTAAGAAGAGTGAATAGAGATTTGGTGATAACAATTAAAAATACCACTGATCAAGTGAAAATTGTAAATCAGTTCCTGCCTAATGTTAAAATAGAGCGTATAGAGTTTGCTGATGGTTCAGTATTAGATAACGCTGAATTAGATAAGTTACCGATATTTGGAACAGAAGGTATTGATGTTATAAATACAGATGATGTTGGTGAAGTTATAGATGCCCTTGAAGGTGCAGATACAATAAATTCAATGGGTGGTGACGACTATATCAATGGTCGAGAAGGTGATGACGTCATAAAATCTGGCAATGGAAAAGACCAAGTTTTTGGAGATGAAGGTAATGACTTTATTTATGGTGGAGCAGGCAACGATGAACTTGATGGTGGTAGCGGTAATGATAATATCTTTGGTGAAGCTGGAGTAGATACATTAAAAGGTGGATTAGGAGATGATACCTTCGAAGGCGGTGAAGATGCTGATATTATCTATGGTGAAGATGGTGTTGACACAATTTATGGACAACAAGGAAATGATACTATAGATGGTGGAGCAGGTAATGATATTCTCTTAGGTGGAGTAGGGGATGATACTTACATATTTAACATAGGTTCTGGAATAGATACAATTACCGATATTGATGATACTGTTAATAATATAGACACAGTAAAACTAGGCGAAGGAATAACTGACAAAAATATAAAATATATAAGAGATCTAAATAATAATTTACAAATATCTATAGAAGGAACTGATGATAAGTTTATAATTAAAAATTATTATGTTAATGATGCAAATAAAGTTGAAAAAATCGAATTTGCAAATGGACAGACTATAGATAATAGTATATTGAGAGAGTTACCTATATATGGAACTGAGAATGCAGATATAATAAATGCTACTGATAACAAAGAGGATATTTTTGGCTATGGTGGAGATGATCAGATAAATTCCTTTGATGGAGAAGATACAATTTATGGTGGAAATGGCATTGACACTATTAATGCTGGCAAAGGTAATGATGAATTATATGGAGAAGACGGCAATGACACATTGAATGGTTTAGAAGGAAATGATCGATTAGATGGTGGACTAGGTGTTGATTCGTTAAATGGTGGATTAGGAAATGATACATATATATTTGGTATTGGTTATGGTAAGGATACTATTTTAGATATTGATGCGTCTGAAGATAACATAGATACAATAATTTTATCTGAAGGAATATCAGTTGAGAATTTAGAATTAAAGAGAGTATTAAATAATCTGGAGCTTTCAATTAAAGGTACGGAAGATAAATTAATTATTACGAATTACTATTTTAGTGATAGCTATAAAATTGAAAATATAAAATTTGCTAACGGAGAATTATATGACAATGAAAAAATAAAGACATTGGATATATATGGAACAGAGATAGTAGATGAAATAAATACTACTGATGAAAGTGAAGTAATTAAAGCTCTAGCAGGAAGTGATAGTATAAATTCTTACGGGGGTAATGACACGATATTTGCTGGCTTAGGTAATGATACTATAATTGCTGGAGACGGAAATGATGTATTATATGGTGAAGAAGGTAATGATACTTTAAACGGTGGTGCAGGTAGCGACACATATGTATTCTCTTTAGGTTCAGGAGTAGATACTATTAATAACTATGATACATCATCAAATAATATAGATACTATTAAGTTATTAGAAGGCATAACTGAAGATAAACTTATAATAAAGAGAATCTTAAATGATTTAGTTATAACCATAGACGGAACAACTGACAAAATTACAGTGAAAAATAATTTCTTAGCAAACAATGGAATTGAAAAGATTGAATTAGCTAATGGAGTTATATTTGATTCAGAAGCTATAAATAAATTAGATATTAATGGAACTGAGAATGACGATATTATAAAAGGTGAATCATCTCCAGAGACTATTCTTGGCTTGGCTGGAAAAGATCAGCTATATGGAAATGGTGGAATAGATAAATTGTATGGCGGAGAAGGTAACGACACTTTATATGGTGGAGTTGATAATGATGAATTATATGGACAATCAGATGATGATACACTAGATGGTGGAGAAGGTAATGATACCTTAGATGGTGATATCGGAAGTGATACGTATATCTTCACAATAGGATCAGGACAGGATATAATAACAGACTATGATTTAAATGCTAACAATTCTGATACAATCAAGCTTGGACAAGGAATAACTGAAGAAAATATAGTAGTTTCAAGAGTTAACAAGGATTTAGTTATTACTATAACTGGAACTACAGATAAGTTAACTATAAAAAATTACTTCTTAGAAGGCTATAAAATTGAAAGTATTAAATTCTTTGATGATAAAATACTAACGATCAATGACAACTTATCGATATATGGAACTGAAGGAGATGACACTTTCCAAGGTGATAGCATTAATGAAACATACATAGGACTTGGTGGCAATGATTCTATTTATGGTAATCAAGGCAAGGATAATTTACATGGTAATGCTGGAAATGACTCTATCTATGGTGGAGATGGAATTGATAACCTTTATGGTGATGAAGGAATTGATACTTTAGATGGTGGTGCTGGTGATGACAATCTTTACGGCGGAGTTGGAAATGATACTTATGTATTTGGTTTGGGTTACGGTGAAGATATAATAAATGACTTTGATACTGAGGAAGGAAACATAGATACCTTAAGATTTGGTGAAGGTATAAAAGAAGAAGATATAATTTTCAATAGAAGTGATTATGATTTAGAGATAACGATAGAAGGTCAAAATGATAAACTTACTATAGTTGGATATTACAAAAATGATGGTTATAGGATTGAAAAATTTGAACTTTTTGATGGAACAGTAATTGGTAGTGAAAAACCTGATTCGATAATACTATATGGAACAGATGGACCAGATATTGTAAAAGGTGGAGATGTATCAGATATCATAATGGCGCTAGCTGAAGATGACACTGTTTATGGAGAAGGTGGAAATGACATTATCGATGGTGGTGCAGGAAATGATACTCTTTATGGTGGAGTAGGAAATGATACATATATATTCCAAATTGGTTCTGGTAAAGATACGATAATAGAAGACGACAAGACTATTGGTAATATAGATGTGGTTAAGTTTGGAGCTGGTATTACAAGCCAAAACTTGGAGTTTAGTCGTGTAGATAATAATTTAGAAGTTACTATTCTTGGAACAAGTGATAAATTAGTAATTAAGGATTATTTCAAAAATGAAAACAATAAGATTGAGAAGTTTGTTCTTGATAATGATACAGTAATAAGCAGTGATAAATATGATACCTTAGCTTTATATGGAACCAGTGGAGATGATGTTTTAGAAGCTGGAGATTGCAAGGATACAGTAATGGCACTTGAAGGTGGAGATGTTATCTATGGTCTCGGAGGAGATGATACCATTAACGCTGCTGGTGGTAAGGATACATTGTACGGCGGTACTGGAAGTGATGTACTAAATGGTGAAGAAGGCGATGATATTCTAAATGGCCAAGTTGGCAATGATACCTTAACTGGTGGCAACGGAAATGATATATATCAATTTGAAATAGGTTCAGGTACTGATACAATAAACAATTACAGTGATGCTGCTAGTGATATTGATACAATCGAATTTGGTGACCGCATAAGCAAAGATAAATTATCATTTACGAGAATCGGAAATGACCTCCAAATAATAATATTAGGTACAAATGACAGACTTAATATAAAGAATTATTATTTAAGTGATAGCTATAAAATAAATGCTATGAAATTTAAAGATGGAACTGTATGGGGTGAAAAAGAAATCGCTGCTCAGATAGAAAGTAGACCGACGATAATTGGAAAGCCTGGAACTAGCAACGGAGATATAATACTTGGTGATATTGGTGCAGATAATTTATTCGGAAATGGTGGAGATGACATCTTATATGGTGGAGCAGGAGACGATAAGATAAATGGCGGCGACGGTAAAGATGAACTAAATGGTGAAGAGGGTAATGATTCTTTATATGGTGGAACTGGAAATGATACTTATGTATTCAGAAAAGGATTTGGTCAAGACACTATAACGGATTATGATGCTACCCGTGGAAATATTGATACTATTAGTTTTGTAGATGGAATTACAAAGGATGATATTGAACTTGTAAGAACCAATACTACCCTAGAAATTAGAATCAAGGGTTCTGAAGACCGTATTACAGTATCACAACATTACTCAACTAATGGAAATAATAGAATAGAAAGAATCATATTTGAAGATGGTTCTGAAATAACTGACTTTATTAGTAATGTTACTTTTTATGGAACAATTAATGATGATACTTTAGATGGTGATAGCAATAAAAATATTATAAAAGCTCTTGAAGGTGCAGATACCGTAAATGGTGGAGCAAATGATGATGAAATATATGGTGGAAGTGATGGAGATTTCCTGAATGGACAAACTGGCAATGACTATATATACGGAGAAAGTGGAGTAGACCAACTATATGGAGAAGAAGGAAATGACTATTTATATGGTGGCGAAGATGAAGACTTCTTATATGGTGGAGATGACAATGATTTCTTATATGGTGGAGAAGGAAATGACGGTTTAGATGGAGGTAACGGCAACGATACTTTAAGTGGTGATGGCGGAGATGACAACTTAAGTGATTCATCAGGAAGTGACACTTATGTTTTTGATAAAGGATATGGCAAGGATACAATAACTGACTACGATGAAATAGAAGGTAATACTGATACCATCAAGTTTGGTGAAAGTATTAATAAAGCTGACATATCATATAAGAGGATTCTTTCAAATCTTGAAATAACATTTGGAAATGATGCAGATAAGTTAACTATTGCTGATTATTATGTTAATACGAATAAAGTAGAAGTCATACAATTTGCAGATAACTCAATTTTAGATAATCAAATTCTAAGTAGTCTCGATATTAACGGAACGAAAGAAAAAGACACTATAGAAGGAGATAGTCAAAATAATGTAATCTATGGATTTGAAGGTATAGACGAGCTAAAAGGAAATGCAGGAAATGACACTTTATATGGTGGTGATGGTAATGACGCCTTATATGGTGGAGATGGTAATGACAAATTATATGGAGAAGCAGGGGATGATGTACTAGAAGGTGGCGCAGGAGATGATACTTACGTATTTGGTATAAATTGTGGAGTGGATGTAATATCTAGCTCAACAGGTGCTGATACTGGTACAGATAAGTTATTGATTAGTGATGTTAATTATTCAGACATTGCTATATCAAAAGTGAATAGTGATCTATTAATTGAAGTTAAGGGTACAACTGATTCAATAACAGTACTAGGTTACTTTAATGGTGGAGATTACGCTATAGAAGAAATTCAGTTCAAAGGTGGAGAAACACTAACTTTTGAAGATTTGAATTTGGGGAATGTGGTATTTGATAAGATAATAGAAGAGAGCTATCCTCCAGAAAAACATATAACAAATTACGACACCACTTTAGAAAAATCTATTGAATTAATTGGAGAAGTGACAGATGCTGGTATGACCAATGTTAGTAGTCAAATAGAACCTAAAATTGGTACAGATATACTATTTAATTTGAATAGTTAGAAATATTAATGAAATTAGCACTACACAACCAAAGTAGTGCTAATTTTATTTATAAATTTAATCGATATAAAGAAAAATATGTAAAAACAAATTGAAAGTAAATACAAAAAATGATAAGATTTTTATGTTGGATATTATTTTTACAAAAGTATGTAGTATCTATTAAATGTTATAAAAACCTTTGATGAAGATTAATGTATGGACTAGAAATAAGTAGTCTAATTGATTAATACGAAAATTAGTTAAGATATACATGAATTTTCAAGTGCCATAAGAAGTTTTTTAGAACATAACAATATACAAGGGGAATTTATAATAACAAATAGGATAAGAGGGTGAGTTATATGACAATTGATCCGAACGCAATAGTAGAAAATAACGATACAGGCATGGAGTGTATTATGTATGTTTTTGCTATTCAAGGAATTCAAGTAGAAAAAAATGAATTGAGGCAAAGATACTTAAAACCAGAAGAGTCTTTTAATGATAATAAGCTAATTAGAGTTTTAAGAGATAATGGGATTAAAGCAAAACATAAAAAATACTCCATAGAAAAATTAAAAAAGGCAACTATGCCCATAGTTATAAAATTGGATGGGGACTATTATTTACTTTTAAGAATAATTGAAGATAAAGCAGTATTTATAAATACAAAAATTAACAAAACGGAAAAAGTAAATGTCGAAGAGATAACTAGTAGATGGAATGGTGAGGTTATAGCTTTTAAAAAGAGTAGTGATGAATTGAAAGAAGGAGTATTTAATATAAAATGGTTTATACCGACTATTAAAAAGTTTAAAAAACCGCTAATAGTTACCCTTTTAGCATCACTGATGATTCAAATTTTATCTATAGTAATGCCTATGATTATGCAGGTAATTATTGATAAAGTTTTAGTTCACAGAACCAATTCTACTTTAAATATATTATGTGGAATACTTGTTTTTGTAATAGTTTGTGATTTAGTGCTGAATTTAGCACGTACATACGTTTTTACTCATACAACTAGTAAAATTGATATAGTTTTGGGCGCTAGGTTGGTAAATCACTTATATAAGCTTCCGTTAAAATACTTCGAATCAAGAAGAGTAGGAGATACAATAGCCAGAGTTAGGGAAATTGATAATATAAGACACTTCTTAACAGGAGCTCCTCTTACATCTGTATTAGATATAGCTTTTATTTTTGTATATTTCATAATTATGTTTGTTTATAGTAAGACTTTAAGTATCATTGTTTTACTATCATTACCAGTGTTTGTGATTTTTTCTTTAGTTTTAACACCTATATTAAGAAGTAGAATTGATGAAAGATTTTATGCTGGCGCAGAAGCTCAATCTTTTTTAGTAGAATCAGTTAACGGATCGCAAACACTTAAAGCTTTTGCTTTAGAGAATGAATTCCAAAAACGTTGGGAAGGCTATCTTACAAAACAAGCAAAGACAAGCTTTAAAACGACAATACTTGGCAGTTATGCATCAAATTTTGCTGGATTTATTCAAAAATTATTGGATTTAATAATTTTATGGGTCGGCGCAAGCTTGGCCATGAACAATAAAATGACAATCGGAGAACTGGTTGCTTTTAGAATGTTATCTTCTAGAGTAAGTCAGCCGATTTTAAGACTTGTTCAAATGTGGAATGATTTTCAACAAACAGGAATTTCCCTTAATAGAATAGGTGATATATTTAATACTCCATCAGAGGATTTTAATCAATCCAAAAAATTAAGAATAAATAATTTCCAAGGAAATGTACGTTTTGAAGATGTTGTGTTTAGATATACTATGGAATCAGCACCTGCAATAAAAAATGCTTCATTTCAAATAAATAAAGGTGAAATAATCGGAATTGTTGGTCGAAGTGGATCCGGCAAAAGTACAATTTCAAAGCTTATTCAAAGGTTGTATATAGCTGAAGAAGGGAGAATATTGATAGATGGTATTGATATCAATATGATAGATCAATTTTGGCTTAGAAAGCAAATAGGAGTAGTATTGCAAGAAAATTTCTTGTTTAGAGGCACTGTTAGGGATAATATTGCAATAGACAAGCCTAATGCTACTTTAGAACAGATAGTTCATGTTGCAAAGATCGCTGGAGCACATGAGTTTATATCGAAATTATCTGAAGGGTATGATACAGAAATAGGTGAAAATGGTATAGGTTTATCTGGTGGACAGAAACAACGATTGGCCATTGCTAGAGCATTAATTACTAACCCAAGAATTCTTATTTTTGATGAAGCTACTTCAGCACTTGATTATGAATCAGAAGCGATAATACAGAATAATTTAAAGGCTATATGTCATGGAAGGACAGTGATAATTATAGCCCACAGGTTATCAACCCTAAGTGAAGCAACAAGAATTATTTCTATTGATAAAGGGGTAATAATAGAAACTGGTACCCATGAACAACTAATGCAAAATAAGAAAATATACTATAATTTATACATGCAACAAAAAGGGGGAAAAGTAAGTGATTAATATTTTTAAAAGGAACGATATAGATTACGAATTTTTGCCCGATACTATAGAAGCTGTTGAGACACCAGCCTCACCATTGGGAAATTTCTTTATTTTCTTTATATCATTTTTGATATGTGCAGTAATAGGAATTTGCTTTTTAGGAAAAGTAGATAAGGTTATTGAGGGGCATGGAAAAGTAATTCCAAACGGAGATATAAAAACTATCCAAGCAGTCTCAAGTGGAAAGATAAAAGAAATTAATGTTAAAGAAGGGGACAGAGTTGAAGCAGGTAAAGTATTAGTTCAACTTGATTCCAGTGATAATGATTTAGAGTTAGCAAATTATCAAACACAACTTGCTAATTTAAAAGTGGAATTAAGAATTCTTGAAAATGACCGTGATGGAGTATGGAATGATGAAGGAATAGATTTCACAAATGTAAGTGAAAAAATAAAAGCATCTTATGAGGAATATAAGAAGACTAAAAGTCAAGTAGATGGAAATCGTAATGAAAGCAATCAGAGAAAAATAAATGATGCTCAAGATAAGATTAATGATGCTGAAAAGGAAGCTACTGAGGCAAAAAATAAACTTGATGCGGCAGCTAATACTCCAAATAATGAGACACAAAAACAGTATCTTCAGACTCAATATAATGACAAGTTATCAAGTGTAGAGGATTATAAAAAGCAACTTGATTCACTTCAAAAACAAATTGAAGCAGAAGAGACATCAAGGAAAAGTAGTACAATAGAACAAATTCTTACAAAAGAAAAGGATATACAAAATATAGAGTTTAAAATAAATGAAATTAAAAATCAAAAAACTAAGAGTGAAATAGTATCTCCAGTTGCTGGATATATAAGTACATTAAACTATAATACCCTTGGAGTGCCAGTAATTATGGATAAATCTGTTGCAACTATAATCCCGGATGACACAGAAATGATTGTTGAAGCTTATGTAAACAATAGAGATATTTCTGAAATAACAGAAGGTCAGAAGGTTGCTTTAAAATTTGAAGCTTATTCATACCAAAAATACGGAGCTGTAGATGGTGTTGTAGATTATATATCTAATAATGCAATACAAGATGAAAAACAAGGTGGAGTATATAAAGTTAATATAAAATTAGACAAACAATATATTGAAGCAGGTGGTAGTCAGTTTAAGATTATGCCAGGTATGAATGTAAGTGTAGAGTTATTATGCGGAAAACGAAGGATTATTGATTTCTTCTTAGAACCTTTCAACAATGCAGTTGAAAAAACTTTTTCAAGATAAAGTGAAAAGTATGTTGACAAATTATTGAAAGTCTAATATCATATAACTATAAATTTAATATAGCACGTCTTCGGGGCGGGGTGTGATTCCCTACCGGCGGTATAGCCCGCGAGCCATTAATGGCATGATTTGGTGAAATTCCAAGGCCGACAGTAAAGTCTGGATGAAAGAAGATAAATAGATAAGTTTAGTATTTAAATTGTTTATGTTTGTTTGAGCTCTGAAATTTTATATTTCAGAGCTTTTTAATTACATAAAATCTTTTTACTAGCTGTATTTATTTTAAGCCTTGAGTCGTGAACTTAAGGCTTTTATTTTTGGAGTGATAGGTATGAATGAAAGTTATATGAGAAGAGCATTAGAACTAGCGAAGCTAGGAGCAGGAAGAGTTAGCCCCAATCCTATGGTTGGAGCTGTTATTGTAAAAAATGGGGAAATTATTGGAGAAGGATATCATAAGCAATATGGTGGACCACATGCAGAGGTTAATGCTATTGCAAGTGTAAGTGATAATGGAGAGCTTGAAGGGAGCACAATATATGTAACCCTTGAACCTTGTTGTCATTACGGAAAAACACCTCCATGTACAAAAGCAATAATAGACAATAAGATAAAAACCGTAGTTATTGGTACTTTAGACCCAAATCCTTTGGTGGCAGGAAAAGGTGTAGAAATACTTAGAGCAGAAGGTATAGAAGTGATTGTGGGAGTGTTAGAAGAGGAATGTTTAAAAATCAACGAAAGTTTTATGAAATACATAAAAACCAAAACACCTTTTGTAATTATGAAAGCAGCCATGACTTTAGATGGAAAAATAGCTACTAGTACTGGGGATTCAAAATGGATAACCAATGAAGAATCGAGAATAAATGTTCATAAATTGAGAAATAAAGTTTCTGGAATAATGGTTGGGATAAATACTGTTTTGAAGGATGATCCAGAATTAACTTGTAGACTTGAAGGTGGAGCAAGTCCTAAAAGAATTATTGTAGATAGTGGACTTAAAATACCTTTAAACGCAAAAGTTTTAAATGCAAAGGATAAAGTAGAAGTTATAGTAGCTACTACAAGAAAGGCTGATGAGTCAAAAGTAGAAGTTTTAGAGAGACAAGGAGTAAAAGTTATTATAGTTCCAGAAAAAGAGCAAAAAGTTAATCTTAAAAAGCTTATGGAGGAACTGGGAAACTTAAAAGTTGATAGTGTTCTTTTAGAGGGGGGCGGTACTTTGTGTTTCTCTGCTTTAGAAGAAGGGATAATTGACAAAGTTCAGTTTTACATAGCACCAAAGATTATTGGAGGAGAAAATTCTAAAACTCCAGTTGAAGGCGTTGGAATTAACAAAATTAAGGATGCTATAAATGTAAAAGATTTAAGGGTTTCAACTTTTGGAGGAGACATATTAATTGAGGGATATATCAGAAAGTAGTAATGAGAATTATAGGTTAGAAAATGATATAGAACGGCAAACGTACATATAGAAAAGTAGCTTAAATATAAGATTCATAAAGTATTTTAAAGAATAGGAGTTTGCTATGTTTACAGGAATAGTAGAAAAAATAGGGAGAGTATTAGCGATTCAAAAGGGTGAGAAATCGTCTAAAATTACAATACAAGCAGGAAATATTATAGATGGAATAGCTGTAGGCGACAGTGTTAGTACTAATGGAGTATGTTTAACAGCTACAAAAATATTTTTAGATTCTTTTCAAGCAGATATAATGGCAGAAACTTTGAGGAAAAGCAACTTAGGTAATCTGAAAATTGGGAGTAGAGTAAATCTTGAAAGAGCTATGACACCAAGTAGAAGGTTTGGTGGACATATTGTTACTGGACATATCGATGATGTAGGAATCATAAAGAAGTTTGAAAAAGAGGATAATGCTATCTGGATTAATATTGGTGCTTCTGAAAAGGTTATGAAGTATATAATTCATAAGGGATCTATAGCCATTGATGGTGTTAGTCTTACAGTGGCTAAGGTGAATAAAGAAGGATTCGAAGTATCGATAATACCACATACACAAGATGAAACAATTTTACTAGAGAAAGTTATAGGAGATACTGTAAATCTTGAATGTGATATTTTAGGAAAGTACGTTGAAAGATTATTAACCTATGGTAAAGAAGATTCAAGTAGTACTGAAAGTGGGATAACTATGGATTTGTTAAAAAATAATGGTTTTTTATAGGAGGTAAGTATGGATACATTTAATACAATAGAAGAAGCATTACAGGATATTAAAGAAGGTAAAATTCTTATAGTAATTGATGATGAAGACAGGGAAAATGAAGGTGATCTTGTTATGGCTGCTGAAAAAGTTGATGCCAATGCCATAAATTTTATGGCTACTTATGGTAAAGGGCTTATATGTATGCCTATGGAAGAACAGAGGCTTAGAGAACTTAATATACAACAGATGGTTAAAAACAATACAGACAATCATGAAACAGCTTTTACAGTATCTATAGACCATATAGATACAACTACAGGAATCTCTGCTTTTGAAAGATCACACACAATAAGAAAAACATTAGAAGAAGATGCTAAGGCTAATGATTTTAGAAGACCTGGACACATATTTCCTTTAGCAGCAAAGGATGGTGGTGTTTTAAAAAGAGCCGGTCATACTGAAGCAGCTGTGGATATTGCAAGATTAGCAGGATTAAAAGCAGCAGGTGTTATCTGTGAAATAATGAATGAAGATGGAACGATGGCAAGAACTCCTGAACTTATAGAGTTTGCAAAGAAACATGATTTAAAAATAATAACTATAGCTGATTTAATCGCATATAGAAGACAAAAAGAAAAATTAGTCGAAAGAGTAGTAGAAACAAAAATGCCAACTAAATATGGTGAGTTCAATATTATCGGTTTTGTCAACAAGATAAATGGAGAACATCATGTAGCGTTGGTTAAAGGAGATATTAGTAATCTAGATGCAGTTTTGGTTAGGGTTCATTCTGAATGTTTAACTGGAGATGCTTTAGGATCTATGCGTTGTGATTGTGGAGAGCAATATGCAGCAGCTATGAAGAGAATAGAAAAAGAAGGTGCTGGAGTTCTTTTGTATATGAGACAGGAGGGAAGAGGTATAGGCTTAATCAATAAATTAAAGGCTTATTCCCTTCAAGACAAGGGAATGGATACTGTTGAAGCAAATTTAGCCCTTGGGTTTCCAGCTGATTTAAGAGATTATTCAATAGGAGCACAGATTTTGGAGGATTTAGGAGTAAAAAAACTTCGACTTATGACTAATAACCCAAGAAAAATTTCAGGGCTTGCTGGTTTTGGTATAGAAATCGTAGAAAGAGTTCCTATAGAGATGGAACATAATGAAACTAATGATTTTTATCTGCAAACAAAGAAAGCAAAGTTAGGTCATATTTTAAATAAATAGGTTTTATTTTTTATAATATAAATACGATTTTGAAAACCGTGTAGGGAGGAAAAAAATATGAAAATTTATGAAGGAAATTTAGTAGCAGAGGGATTGAAATTTGGGATTGTAGTAGGTAGATTTAATGAGTTTATTGGAGCTAAATTATTAGGTGGAGCTATTGATGGACTAAAGAGGCATGGAGCTTGTGAAGAAGATATTCAAATAGCTTGGGTTCCAGGAGCCTTTGAGATTCCACTTATAGCAAGTAAAATGGCAGAATCCAATAAATATGATGCGATAATTTGTTTAGGAGCAGTAATAAGAGGTACAACATCTCATTATGATTATGTTTGCTCAGAAGTATCGAAAGGTATAGCACATGCTTCCTTAGAATCTAAGAAACCAGTTATTTTTGGAGTACTTACAACAGATTCTATTGAACAAGCAATAGAAAGAGCTGGAACTAAAGGCGGCAATAAAGGTTATGATGCAGCAGTTAGTGCTATCGAAATGGCGAATCTTTTAAAAAATTTAGAGGCTTAATTTTAGTTCTGAATCCATTATTAGAATTATAAATATATAAACTTTGATAAATAATCTTCATAAGGTATATCAATTGCTCAATATGTCTATAGAGTTTTAAGTTTCAATAGTGTAACATGTATATTTTAATTAGAAATCTATATTACTTTTATCAACGTTATATAAATTAAATATAGAAACATTATTTGAACTTAGGTAGATTCAATAAAGAATATCTAGTATAATGTTTGCAGAGTGAGAGGAAAAGTTTAATGGTGAAGTTTTCATCAATAGATTAGTGAATTTTTATCTCGATATTTATAGTTTTTGTAAGGAGGATAAATATGAATTTAACATTAGATAAAAACTATATTTTACAAACTGCAAAGGAATTATTGGAATTTAACAGTCCAACAGGTTTTTGTTTTGAAATCATGGATATGATAAGTGAAAAGGTTAAAAACTTTGGTTTTGATTTTCAAACCACTAATAAAGGGATGGGTATAATAACTATACCTGGTGAAGATGATTCCAAGGTAATCGGTTTATCAGCTCATGTGGACACATTAGGTGCAATGGTTAGGTCTATAACTAGTGATGGAAATTTAAAGTTTACTCTTCTAGGAGGACCTATTCTTCCAACTTTAGATTCTGAATATTGTAAAATAAGAACTAGAGACGGAAAAATATACACTGGAACTTTTTTAAGCACAAGTCCTGCAGCTCATGTTTTTGAAGATAGTGCTACAAAAAAGAGATCCTTAGAAAACATGGAGATAAGAATAGATGAAGTTGTGAAAAATAAAGAGGATGTGCTTTCCCTTGGTATAAATTCAGGAGATTTTATATTTATAGAGCCTAAAACAGTTATTACAGAAAGTGGTTTCATAAAATCTAGATTTATAGACGATAAAGGAAGTGTTGCTGCTTTAATGGGATTGTTAGATGTTATAAGTAGGGAGAAAATCATTCCTAGATTTAAGACAAAGATATTGATTTCAAATTATGAAGAGGTTGGACACGGATCAGCATACATACCAGAGGATATATCGGAACTTTTAGCTGTAGATATGGGATGCATTGGAGATGATTTAAACTGCACAGAATATGATGTTTCAATTTGTGCAAAGGATTCTTCAGGACCATATGATTATAATATGACTACAACACTTGTAGAATTAGCTAAGAAGAATGACTTGAAATATGTAGTAGATATTTATCCAATGTATGGCTCAGATGTTTCTGCAGCTTTAAGAGGCGGAAATAATATAAGAGGTGCTTTAATTGGACCTGGTGTACATGCGTCTCATGGAATGGAAAGAACACATTATTCTGCATTAGAAAATACTATAAAATTACTATATTTATATTTAACTGAAAAAATAGAGCAAGCGTAAGCTTGCTCTATTTTTATATAAATTTTTTATTTGCACTAAATGCTTGCATCTTCATTTTTGTTTCCAAAACCATAAATATGTTTCTTCTTAACGATAAAAAGAAGCATTAAAAGTGGAAGAATTAAGTACGTAATTTCTCCTATAGCAAAACCAGTACTAATGATTGTATATACTAGGTAAAAAGCTTTAGTTGCAAAGTATCCAAAAACCCCTATACTTTTTTTTGCTAAAATAAGAGCAATGAAAATTATCGTAAGGATTGCTGAGATTAACAAAATCATGATATCACTTTGTTTTATGGCAGGAATGCCCATTGAAGCATAAGTTTCATTAACGATATCCTTTGATAGGATTAAAATAACAGAACCTAAAGCAAAAATTATAGCCCCAATAATACTAAGGACAGAAATTGTTATAATACCTGCGCCGACTTTATTGTAGTTAACATTGTATTCCATAAAATACCTCCTAAAAATGATTTGCATAAATATATAGTCTCAATGATGAAAGTTAATATCATATAAGTATCTTTTTCTAACCTAATAAGAATTGTATTTTAATTTAAAGCTAATATGATATGTACATTAATAATTAAGATATATATCTATAAAAATAAAAATGTAATTTTGATAATTATATCAATAAATTGGAAACTTAGCAAGGCGGGAATGATAGTTTTCGTATTCATTTTTAAATATTGAAGAAATATATTATCTTTCAAATAAAGCAAAAATATTAAATTATTTCAAAAAATAAATATCATATTGAGCATTGGTAGAAGAATTAAGTTTACTAAATTATGAATATCAACGGAATAATTGAACAACATATAATTGTAGATTAAACCACAAGCAAAATACAATTGTACTATAAGAGTTTAAGGAGGTCTATTAATGACTAAGGTTATGAAAACAATGGATGGAAACGAAGCAGCTGCATATATCTCTTATGCATTTACTGATGTTGCAGCTATATTTCCTATAACACCATCAACACCTATGGCTGAAGGCGTTGATGATTGGGCTGCCCATGGAAGAAAGAATATTTTTGGGCAAGAAGTTAAGGTTGTTGAAATGCAATCAGAAGCTGGAGCAGCTGGTGCAGTACATGGTTCTTTAGCGGCAGGAGCTCTTACTACTACATATACAGCATCACAAGGATTATTACTTATGATTCCTAATATGTATAAGATAGCAGGAGAATTATTGCCAGGGGTATTTCATGTTAGTGCAAGAGCTATAGCAACACATGCGTTATCAATTTTTGGAGACCATCAAGATGTAATGGCTTGTAGACAAACAGGCTTTGCTCTTTTAGCATCATCTAATGTTCAGCAAGCTATGGATATGGCTGCAGTAGCACATCTTACTGCAATTAAATCTAGAGTGCCATTTTTACATTTTTTTGATGGTTTTAGAACATCTCACGAGTATCAAAAAATAGAAGTTATAGATTATGGTGATTTAGCAAAGCTTGTTGATTATAATGCGATACAAGAGTTTAGAGATAGAGCATTAAATCCTGAGCATCCAGTTGCAAGAGGAACAGCACAAAATCCTGATATATATTTTCAAGGAAGAGAAGCTTCAAACAAGTTCTTTAATGCAGTGCCTGATATTGTGAATAACTATATGCAGGAAATTAAAAAGATAACAGGAAGAGAATATAAACCATTTGATTATTATGGAGCAAATGATGCTAAATATATAATTGTAGCTATTGGATCTATTTGTGACACAACAAAAGAAACTATTGATTATCTATTAGGAAAAGGCGAGAAAGTAGGTTTAATTGAGGTTCATCTATATAGACCTTTCTCAAAAGAATACTTCTTTAATATATTGCCTCAAACTGTAGAGAAAATAGCAGTTCTTGATAGAACTAAAGAACCAGGATCTCTTGCAGAACCGCTTTATTTAGATATAACTAATTTATTTTATGGTGAAACAAAGAAACCAGTTATTATTGGTGGTAGATATGGACTTGGATCTAAGGATACAAGACCTTCTCAAATATTAGCAGTATTTAATAACTTAAAGAAAGATAATCCTAAGGATAACTTTACTATTGGAATAGTAGATGATGTAACAGATACATCTCTTCCAGAAGAAGAGATCATTGATACAACACCACAAGGAAATATAAGCTGTAAGTTCTGGGGTCTAGGCTCTGACGGAACTGTTGGTGCCAATAAATCAGCAGTTAAAATAATAGGAGATAATACCAACTTATATGCACAAGCATATTTTTCTTATGACAGTAAGAAATCTGGAGGAACAACAGTATCACATTTAAGGTTTGGCAAAAACCCAATTAAGGCACCATATCTTATATATGAGGCTGATTATATTGCTTGCCATAATAAATCATTTATATACAATTATGATTTATTAAAGGGTTTAAAGAAAAATGGAATATTTGTTCTAAATTGTCCATGGACAGAAGATGAATTAGAAGATAAAATGCCTGTATCAATTAGAAGATATATTGCAGAAAATAATATTAATTTTTATATAATTGATGCTGTGAAGATTGCTTATGATTTAGGACTAGGCGCAAGGATAAATATGATAATGCAATCAGCCTTCTTTAAGTTATCAGAAGTGATTCCTGTGGATGAGGCTCTCGGCTATTTGAAAAAGTCTATTGAAAAGTCATATGGTAAAAAAGGTGAACATATCGTAAAAATGAATAAAGATGCTGTTGACAAGGGTGCTGATGCATTGATAAAAGTTAATGTGCCAGAAATTTGGAAACAAGAAAAAGATGATAAGGTAGTTGAAAGGAACGAACCAGACTTTGTGAAGAATATACAAAGAAGAATGGCTCGTCATGAAGGTGATGAACTTCCAGTAAGTGCATTCAACGGCATAGAGGACGGAACCCATCCGCTAGGAACAACTGCATACGAAAAGAGAGGAATTGCAGTTATGTTGCCACAATGGCAAATTGATAAATGTATACAATGCGGTCAATGTGCATTCGTTTGTCCGCATGCTACCATTAGACAATTTGTTTTAGATAAGGGAGAGCAAGAAAAAGCACCAGCTACTTTTGCAACTAAAAAAGCAACGGGTAGAGGACTTGAAGAATATCAGTATAGAATTCAAATTGCTCCAATGGATTGCACAGGATGTGGAAATTGTGCAGATGTATGTCCAGCTCCAGGTAAAGCAATAATAATGCAACCAGCTCAACAAGAGATAGAAGATCAAGTTGATAATTGGGATTTCGCATTAACTTTAAAACCAAAGGAAGGTCTAATAGATCGAAATACTTTAAAAGGTAGTCAGCTTATGAAGCCATTATTAGAGTTTAATGGTGCTTGTCCAGGGTGCGGTGAAACTCCATATATTAGATTATTGACTCAATTATTTGGCGAAAGAATGATGATTGCTAATGCTACTGGTTGTTCTAGTATTTGGGGAGCAAGTTCTCCATCAATAGCATATACAACAACTGATGATGGTAGAGGTCCTTCATGGGGAAATTCACTTTTCGAAGATAATGCAGAATATGGTTATGGAATGTTTTTAGCAGTTCAGCAGATGAGAGAACGTTTAGCAGTTTTAATTAGAGAACTCAGTGAAGCAGAAAATACTGAAGAAGCATTGAAGAATGCTTGCAACCAATGGTTAGAGAATATTGACGATGGTTCGGGTTCAATGACAGCTTCAGCTAAAATACTAGAACTATTAGGAAATAGCCAAGATCAAAATAATTCAGTAATAAAAGAAATAATAAGTAAAAGAGATTATCTTGTGAAAAAATCACAATGGATTATTGGGGGAGACGGTTGGGCATATGATATTGGATTTGGTGGATTAGATCAAGTTTTAGCTATGGGAAATGATGTTAACATATTTGTTATGGATACAGAAATATATTCAAATACTGGAGGTCAATCTTCAAAAGCTACTAATACAGGGGCTGTAGCGAAATTTGCTGCTTCTGGTAAAAAAGTTAAAAAGAAAGACCTCGGTCTCATGGCGACAAGTTATGGCTATGTATATGTAGCTCAAATAGCCCTTGGCTCAAATATGAATCATGCTATTAAAGCTATAGTAGAAGCTGAAAGATATAAGGGACCTTCACTAATTATTGCTTATGCGCCTTGTATAAGTCATGGTATAAAGGCTGGAATGGGAAACAGTATAAAAGAAGAAAAGAAAGCAGTAGATACTGGCTATTGGCACTTATATAGATATAATCCAGAGTTAAAAGCTGAAGGTAAGAATCCATTTGTTCTAGATTCAAAGGAGCCAACAGAGAAGTATAAAGACTTTATTGAAGGGGAAATTAGGTATACATCTTTAAGAAAGCTATTCCCAGAAGTTGCGGATGCGATGTTTGATAAGGCGGAGAAAGATGCAAGAGAAAGATATGAAGTATATAGAAGACTTGCAGAAATGAATTATAATAATATGAGTTAACAAAAGTAAAAAAACTATCTATAGTAGATTTTCAATCTACTATAGATAGTTTTTTTAAAATTCTATTTTTCGTTAGTGTCAACATGATCTTTTGCATTATCAACTTCAAAGTCACTTGGAATATTAACATTAGTTATTCCTTGTTGTTTTTCCATGTTAGCCCAAGCAGCAGTATCATGTCTTTCTATAGGTACTGTTGTAATTTTTTCGTTTGATCTATTTTGTGACATTTTTTTATACCTCCTTAATATTAGTATTATTAATGTTATTATAAGTATTTGATAATATTATTATCACAATTCGATGAAAAATAATCAAAAAACAAAATTTGCATGTATATATTAACAAATTAATATTTATTCATTGTTTTCTCGCTATATGTATTATATAATAATAAAAAAATAGAAAATCATGTAAGGGAAGCAAAGAGGCTGTCTATTAAAAGATAGCCTTTTTATTTTTTATAAAATTAGGAGGGATTAATGATGGTAGCATTAAAGCATCATATTTTTGTATGTACTAGTTGTAGAATTAATGGTCAACAGAAAGGTTTTTGTTTCTCTAAGGATTCTGTTGGAGTAGTAGAAGCTTTTATAGAGGAAATAAACGACAGGGATCTTAGTAGTGAAGTAATGATAACAAATACAGGTTGCTTTGGTATATGCGCTCAAGGACCAGTGGTAGTAGTGTATCCTGAAGGTGTTTGGTATGGAAATGTAACAGAAGATGATGTTGCAGAAATAGTTGAATCACACATAGAAAATGGAGAAGTTGTAAAAAGATTAATAATCTAAAATGGAGGTCAAGCTTATGGAGGTAAAAGTAGCAGTTTTAGTGGATGAAAAAGGAACTCCGACTTCTATAAAAGAATCAGGGATAATAAAAGTCTTTACTAGGATTAATTGGCAGTGGAATGAAGAAAGTCAGATTGTATATTTCTTGGATATGAAAAAAAGTATACATGAGATTAGACAGGATATAAGCCAGATTATAAAAAGCTTGGATACTTGCAAAATTTTTGTTGCTAGTGATGTTTCTGGTGTTTTATATAATGCTCTTGAAAAGGCCGATTTTAAGATTTGGGAAATAAGTGATAGACCTGATGAGTTTTTAGATTATGTAGCAGAGAAAAGTACTGAACAAATTCCTATAAAAAAGATTAAGAAAGAAGAACTTGTTATAGAAAAGGATGGCACTTATAGCATTGATATAAAAAAGTTTCAACAGAGTAATTGTGGATTAACATCCAAGGAAGTATTAGTTCCTTTATTAAATGATGATAGAATAAAAAAACTTGAAGTTATTTGCGATCATATTCCTCATTGGGTCTCAAGTGAAACTAAAAGACTTGGAAGAAGTTATGAGGTTTTTCAAGAACAAAAGAGAGAGTTCAGGATCATCATTGCAAGAAAAGAATAATTATAAAAAGTCTAGTGGAGCAAAAACACATGCTTTACTAGACTTTTAATAATTTATCAGTAAAACGAACAAAAATATATTAAATTATCTTTGAAAATTTAAGTTTTTTAATAAATTAATAACAAAATCAATAAAAAGGTATTGATTTGATAAAAAATAGATGTTATACTTCATACAAGTTAACAATTTATCAGCATAAAGGCATAAATTTAACAAATTCCTAAATGCATGATAAATAATGTCAAAGTATTAATAAGTTCTGAAGTACTAATAAGTGCTAAAGTACCAAATAGATACTTTAAGATTAAAAAATAATTCTATATTTTTAAGGAGGAACAAATTATGAGACAAGTAGCTATTTATGGAAAAGGTGGTATCGGTAAATCTACCACAACACAAAATCTTACAGCAGGTTTAGCAACAATGGGTAAGAAAATTATGGTTGTAGGCTGTGACCCTAAAGCAGACTCTACAAGATTACTATTAGGTGGACTAGCTCAAAAGTCAGTTCTTGATACCCTAAGAGAAGAAGGCGAGGATGTAGATTTAGATGAAATCTTAAAGGCTGGATTTGGTGGTATTAAATGTGTTGAATCAGGCGGTCCAGAACCAGGAGTTGGATGTGCAGGTAGAGGTATCATTACTTCAATAAACATGCTTGAACAATTAGGAGCTTATACAGATGATTTAGATTATGTTTTCTACGATGTTCTTGGAGACGTTGTATGTGGAGGTTTCGCAATGCCAATCCGTGAAGGAAAAGCTCAAGAAATCTACATAGTTGCATCAGGAGAAATGATGGCATTATATGCTGCTAATAACATTTCAAAAGGTATTCAAAAATATGCTTTATCTGGTGGGGTTAGATTAGGTGGTATCATCTGTAACTCAAGAAAAGTTGATAGAGAGTTAGATCTTTTAACAGCATTTGCTAAGGAACTTGGAAGTCAATTAATTCATTTTGTACCACGTGATAACATGGTTCAAAGAGCAGAAATAAATAAGAAAACAGTTATAGAGTTTGATCCAGAAGCAGCACAAGCTGATGAATACAGACAATTAGCAGCTGCTATAGAAAATAACAAGATGTTTGTAATACCAACTCCAATGAGTCAAGACAGACTTGAAGAAATATTAATGGAATATGGTTTATTCGAATAAAAAAGATAGATGCAAACTAATTAAAGAAAAAGGGGAAATGATGTTATGTTAATGATCAAAGCTATTATAAGACCTGAAAAAACAACTGAGGTTCTTTCAGAACTATGTGACGCAGGATTTCCTGCAGTTACAAAATATAGTGTCGTAGGAAGAGGTAAACAAAGAGGCGTTAAAGTTGGAGATATCTACTATGATGAGATTCCAAAGGAAGTACTAATGTTTGTAGTAAACGACGAAGATAAAGACGATGTTGTTAGAATTGTTATGAAATGTTGTAAAACTGGAGAAGCTGGAGCATTCGGTGATGGTAAAATATTTGTTACTCCAGTAGAGGAAGTGTACACAATTAGTTCTCAATCAAAAGGACTTTAAAGGAGGAATCACCATGAAAGAAGTAGTTGCAGTAATTAGAATGAACATGGTTGGAAAAACAAAAGAAGCTCTTTTAAAGGCAGGCATACCAGCTATAACTTGTAAAGAAGTTTTAGGAAGAGGAAAGAAAAAAGTAGATTTTTCTATGGTAAGCGTATTTATAAATGAGAATGGTGTTGCAGATGCTCCATTAGCAGAAGAAGTTTCAGAATATCATAGATTAATATCAAAGAGAATGATTACAATAGTTGTTAACGATGAAGATTTGGATAAGACAGTCAAGACTATCATGGAAGTGAATAGTAAGGGGAATGCTGGAGATGGAAAAATTTTTGTAACTAATGTTGTTGATGCAGTAAGAGTAAGAACGGGTGAAACGGCAGAAAAAGCAATATAACAAGAAAACCATAAGGAGAGTGAGAATATGACAAGTTCCATTGATAAATTTGAGTTTATGGAAAAATATCCGGCTAAAACCTTTAAAGCTAGAAAAGAGCATATAGCTATAAAGAGTGCTGAAAATGAAAATCCTGATATTTTAGCTAACGTTAGAACAATTCCTGGTATCATCACAAATAGAGGGTGTTGTTACGCTGGTTGTAAAGGTGTTGTTCTTGGTCCAGTAAAAGATATGGTTCATATCGTTCACGGACCAATAGGATGTAGCTATTATACTTGGGGTACAAGAAGAAATAAAGCAAAAGCAAATGAAGGCGGAGATAACTTCATTGAATATGTATTCTCCACTGACATGCAAGAAAGAGACGTAGTTTTCGGTGGAGTTGCAAAGTTAAAACAAGCTATTAAAGAAGCTGTAGAATTATTTAATCCAGGAGCTATTGGTATTTACGCTACATGTCCAGTTGGATTAATAGGTGATGATATCAATGCCGTAGCTAAAGAAGCAGAAGCAGAATATGGTGTACCAGTTCTTTCTTTTAGTTGTGAAGGGTACAAAGGTGTAAGTCAATCTGCAGGCCACCATATTGCGAACAACTTACTTTTAGAAAAAGTAGTTGGTACTGGAGAAAAAGAACACAAGAAATATTCTATCAACATTCTAGGTGAATACAATATCGGTGGAGATGCTTGGGAAATTGAAAGGGTATTAGAGAAAATTGGATACAATGTTGTTTCTACATTAACAGGAGATGCAGCCTTTGATGATATAAAAACAGCTCACATAGCTGATATAAATCTTGTTCAATGTCACAGATCAATAAATTATATTGCAGAAATGCTTGAAACTAAATATGGTGTTCCATGGATGAAGGTTAACTTTATCGGTTTAAGTGGAATGGTAGGTACTTTAAGAGATTTAGCTACTTTCTTTGATGATCCAGAGCTTACTGCAAAAACTGAAGCAGTTATCCAAGAAGAGTTAGATGCAATAATGGGAGAAATGCAATACTACAAAGAAAAGTTAGAAGGAAAAACTGCGTGTCTTTTCGTTGGTGGATCAAGAGCTCATCATTATCAATATCTATTAAATGATCTTGGAGTTCAAACACTTCTTTGTGGATATGAATTCGGTCATAGAGATGACTACCAAGGTAGAGAAATACTTCCGTTTATTAAAGAAGATGCAGATAGCAAAAACATCCCAGAAATATCTGTAGAAAAAGATGAAGAAAAATACAGAATAATTGTTTCACCAGAAAAATATGAAGTATTAAAAGAACAAATTCCACTAGGCTATTACGGCGGCATGATCAAGGATGTTACTGAAGGCGGAATTATGGTTGACGATTTAAATCACTATGAAACAGAAGAATTCATCAAGTTATTAAAGCCGGATATGTTCTTAACAGGTATTAAAGATAAATATGTAATCCAAAAGATGGGCGTATTGTCAAAACAATTACACTCATATGATTACACTGGTCCATATGCAGGTTTTAAAGGAGCATTAAACTTTGCTAGAGAATTATCAGCAGGGGTGTATACACCAGCTTGGAAATATTCTTTAGCTCCATGGAAGACTGAACCAATGATAGAAGGAAAAGTAGTAGGAGGTGACGAGTAATGTTAGATCATACACCAAAGGAATATAAAGAAAGAAAAGCGTTAATGATAAATCCAGCAAAAACTTGTCAACCTATCGGTGCAATGTATGCAGCTCTAGGTGTTCATGGTTGTTTACCTCACAGCCATGGTTCACAAGGGTGTTGTTCATTCCACAGAATGCAATTAACAAGACATTTTAAAGATCCAATAATGGCTTCTACAAGCTCATTTACAGAAGGTGCCAGCGTATTCGGTGGTGGAGCTAACTTAAAAACAGCTTGTAAAAATATTTTCAGCATATATGATCCAGAAATAATAGCTGTTCATACAACTTGTCTTTCTGAAACAATAGGAGACGATTTAGCTACAATAATTTCTCAATGTCAAATTCCAGAAGGAAAGTACATGATTCATGCTAATACTCCAAGTTACAATGGATCACATGTTACTGGATTCTCAAGTATGACTAAAGCTTTTGTTGATTACCTTTCAGTATCTAATGGTACTTCTAATGGTAAGTTGAATATAATCCCAGGTTATGTTGGACCAGCAGAAATGAGAGAAATGAAGAGAATATTAAACCTTATGGAAATTCCTTTCACAATGTTACCAGATACAAGTGGGGTTGTAGATACACCTATGACTGGAGAATTTGTAATGTATCCAAAGGGTGGAACTTTAATCTCTGATATAATCGATGCTGGTAATTCAACTCATACTGTAGCTTTAGGAAGCTTTACTTCAAAAGCTGCTGCTATAGCTCTTGAAAAGAAGTGTGAAGTTCCATTTACAGAATTAAAAATTCCAGTAGGTGTAGAAGCTACTGATGAATTTATTATGGCTTTATCAAAACTTACTGGCAAGGAAGTGCCATATGAACTTGAAGAAGAAAGAGGTCAACTTGTTGACCTTATGCTAGACTGCTATCAATACTTCAATGGTAAAAAGGTTGCAATTGCTGGAGATCCAGATACAGTTATTCCTTTAGTTGAATTGATATTAAGTCTTGGTGCTATCCCAACATATGTAATCAGCGGTACACCAGGTGAAGCTTTTGAAAAAGCTGTAAAAACAATTTTAGATAAAGCTGGAGTAGATGGAAAAGTAAAAGCTTCAAGTGATTTCTTTGAACTACATCAATGGATGAAGAATGACCCAGTTGATTTATTAATCAGCAATACTCATGGAAAGTATATAGCAAGAGCGGAAAATATTCCATTTGTTAGGTATGGTTTTCCAATCTTAGATAGATATGCACATCAATTTATGACTACAGTTGGTTACAAAGGTGCTATTAATTTAATTAGGGAAATGAGTGATGCAATTCTTGATCACATGGATAGAGAATGTAATGATGAAGATTTCGAATTAGTTAGATAGTTACAAAGTTTAGGCCTAGTTTATCACTAGGCTTAAACACTTAAATATACTAGGTAGTAATGATTATTTAAAAAAATTAAAATCAAAAAAGTTTCTTTAAAAAAAGTATATCTTTAAATAATATATCTTTCAATTTAAGAGGAAGTTTTCTTCCTCTTAAATTGAATATATAGTATCTGTTTAATATATATGGAGGTGGGTTTATGAACCAATTAAGCGCAAAGCAAAAAGATTTAGATGAAAAATATGAAATTGTAGAAGCTAGAGAAGCTTTTATATGTCGTAATTCCGACAAGAAAGGCTTAAATATGAAATGCGATTCAGAAAGTGTTTCTGGAGTTGTTAGTCAAAGAGCTTGTGTTTATTGCGGAGCTAGAGTTGTTTTAAATCCAATTACTGATGCCTACCATATAGTTCATGGACCTATAGGGTGTGCCAGTTACACCTGGGATATTAGAGGAAGTTTATCCAGTGGAGAAGAGATTTATAGAAATAGCTTTTCTACGGACTTAAGTGAGAAAGATGTAATTTTTGGTGGAGAGAAAAAATTAACAGCAGCTATTGATGAAATTGTAGCAAAACATTCGCCAAAACTTATTTTTATATATTCAACTTGTATTGTTGGTGTTATAGGAGACGATGTTGATGCAGTCTGCAAATCAGCAGAAAAAAGGCATAATATTAGAATTATTTCTGTAAAGTCGCCAGGTTTTGCAGGGCATAAAAAGATGGGCTATAAAGCGGCTTGTGATGCTCTTATAAAACTTATGAGTGAAGAGGAACCAAAAGATAAAGTACAAGGACTCAATTATCTTGGAGATTTTAATTTAGCTGGTGAGATGTGGATAGTTAAAGGGTATCTTGAAAAGATTGGAATAAAGCTTGTTACAAAGGTTACAGGGGATTCCAGTTACGAGGAACTTAAAAAAGCTCCAACGGCAAAGGTTAATATTGTTCAATGTGCAGGGTCAATGACCTATCTTGCTAAAAAGATGGAAGAATTATATGATATCCCATTTTTGAAGGTTAGTTTTTGTGGAATAGAAGATACTAAATTATCCTTACTTAAGATAGCTGATTATTTTGACAATGAAATTATTATGAAGAAAACACGAGACCTTATAAAAGTTGAAGAAGCAAAAGTTATAAAAGAAATTGAATTTTATAAGGAACGGTTAAAGGGTAAAAAAGCTGCAATTTATGTAGGTGGAGGATTTAAGGCAATATCCTTAATAAAGCAATTTAGAGAATTAGGTATGGATACAGTTATGGTTGGCACACAAACTGGTAAAAAAGAAGAATATGAGATGATAAAAAATCTTACTAATCCAGGAACTGTAATATTAGATGATGCAAATCCAACGGAACTTGAAAAGTTTATGCTAGAAAAAGGAGCAGATATCTTAGTAGGCGGTGTAAAGGAGAGACCTCTTGCTTATAAGTTAGGTGTTGCCTTTTGTGATCACAACCATGAGAGAAAACATGCATTGGCAGGTTTTGTAGGTGCAGTGAACTTTGCAAAAGAGATAGATTTAACAGTGAACAGCCCAGTGTGGGAGTTCATTAAATAGGAGGTAAGAGGATGAAGGAAAAAAATTATGCTAATTTAAATGTGAATCCTTGTAAAATGTGCATGCCTCTTGGAGCTATGTTAGCTTTTAAGGGAATTGAAGGGAATATGACTATCCTTCACGGCTCACAAGGATGTAGTACATATATTAGAAGGCACATGGCTACACATTACAATGAACCAGTTGACATTGCCTCTTCTTCATTAACAGAAGATGGAACAGTTTATGGAGGAGCAAAGAATTTAAAAAATGGAATCCGAAATATGATTAACCTTTATCATCCTACTACTATAGGTATTGCAACTACATGCCTTGCAGAAACAATAGGAGAAGATGTAAAAAGGATAGTTACAGAATTATATGAAGAAGAAAAAGAAACTGGGCTTTTAGATGACATTAAAATTATTTCTCTTGGAACCCCAGGGTATGGAGGGACACAGGCTGAAGGTTACTATAGAGCTATTAGAGCAATGGTTGAAACTTTAGCTGTAAAAACAGGCACTTCAAACAATAAAATTAATGTCATATGTGGAAATATAAATCCAGGTGATATAAGAAATATAAAGGCTTTATTTGAAAAAATGAAAATTGATTATGTGCTTTTACCTGATATATCAGAGAATTTAGATGGTGGACACAGTAGCAAATATAATAGGTTGAAAAATGGTGGTACAAAGGTTGAAGATATAGTTTCCATGGGCGATTCTATAGCTACTATAGAAATGGGGGTAACTGTTAGTGAAGAAGATTCAACAGCAGTATATCTAAGGGATAAATTCAATATTCCTATATATAAATGTCCAATACCTATTGGAGTTAAGAATACGGATATTTTCCTAGAGGTTTTATCAGAAGTATCAGGAAAAGCAATACCAGAAGAGTGTACGAAAGATAGAGAAAGATTGTTAGACGGAATGATCGATAATCACAAATATAATGGTGAAGCTAGAGCTGTAGTTTATGGTGAACCAGAATTAGTTTTTGCAATAGTGAACACATGCAGTGAAAATGGAATAATTCCTAAAATTATAGCAACGGGATCTAAAAATAAAAAACTAGTAGAACTAGTGTTAGAAAAATCTTTTAAAGATGAAGAAATTATTGTATTAGATGATACAGATTTTGAAACTATAGAGGCTTTAGCAAAAGAAAATCATGTAAATATGATGATTGGAAATTCAGATGGAAGACGTATGGCAGAGAGATTAAATTTAGAAATAGTTCGAATAGGTTTTCCAGTCCACGATAGAGTTGGAGCACAGAGAGAAATATTTACGTTATACAATGGAACTGGTTCTTTCATTGATAAAACTGCCAACGTTATATTGAAATACAAAGAGGAGCATTTTAGAGAAGAAGCTTATAACAAATACTATGATGATAGAAAAGACGAAAATGTCGGGAGGGAGATCACTATGATTACCAATAAGGAGAAAACTTTAACTCATCCATGTTATAACCAAGGAGCTCATGAATTTAGCAGGATGCATATACCTGTGGCACCAAAGTGTAATATTCAGTGTAACTACTGTGTAAGAAAATATGATTGTACAAATGAAAGTCGACCAGGGGTAACTAGTGATGTCTTGTCACCAGAGGGAGCATTAGAAAAAGTAAAAGCTGTAAAAGCTAAAATTGACAATTTAAAAGTATTGGGAATTGCAGGACCAGGAGATGCTTTAGCAAATTTTGAAGAAACAAAACAATCTATTAAGTTGATAAAAAATGAATATCCAGACATGACTATGTGTTTATCTACTAATGGTTTGATGTTACCTTTTTATGCTAATGACATTGTTGAATTAGGCGTATCTCATGTTACTGTTACTATAAATGCAGTAGAAAAAGAGATTGCAGCTAAGATATATAAACATATCGATTATTTAGGTACTAGATATGAAGGAGAAGCAGCAGCGGAAATAATGATAAATAACCAGCTTTCAGGACTGAAATACCTTGCTTCAAAAGGTGTTGTCTGTAAGGTTAACATCGTTATGATTAAAGGGATAAATGATCATCACATAGAGAAGGTTGTAGCAAAAGCTAAAGAATGTGGAGCGTTTATTTCTAATATAATGCAACATATTCCAGTAAAGGGTAGTGGATTCGAAGATAGACCTTTAGTCAGCAATATAGAATTAAATGATATGAGAAAGAAATGTGAAGGGTTAATGAAGCAAATGTACCATTGTAAACAATGTAGAGCAGATGCAATTGGAACTTTGAATCAAGATAGATCAATTGAGTTTAGAAATTTTAGTTGTTCAGGTTCTTGCAGTAACAAAAAAGCTAAGGAAAATAAAAAAAGTTATAGGTTTGCTATAGCTACAAAAAGTGGAATAAATATAGATGAACATTTTGGACAAGCTGAAGAGTTCCATATATATTCATACTGTGATGGAGATATAAAGTTTGATGAAAAAAGAGTTGTGGCTAAATATTGTAACGGTATAGAGGATTGTGAGGATCATGATGATAAAATAGCTAAAATAATTAAGGTTGTAAGTGATTGTGTTGGTGTATTAGCAATTAGAGCGGGAGAATCACCAGTTAAAAGACTTGCTGAAAAGGGAATAACAATTTTTCAAATGTATGATGGAATTTATAATGGTATAAATAAAGCTATGGAGACTGTAAAAGAAAATGAAAAACAAGTGGTTAATAAGTAAGAATACAAGGTTACAGCTAGTTAGTATTTTGCTTAAGTGATTTATATATAACTAGGATTTTTGATAATACTAGCAAATATATTAGGAGGAATAACAATGTCTATTAGAATTGATCATAAAATAAAGTATATATTTGATAGAACTTTGACTAAGGAAGCTTCTAGAAAAAAACAATTAAATAATATCATAATTAAGGAGTTTATCTCTAATTCAAGGACAATAGGCATTGATTATTTCGAAATAAATAAGTCACTATTAGGGTTTATAGGAAGAGGAGAAGAGGTTGGTCACTATATATATCATATAGGTAATGGCGAAGATATAACTGGATTGGAAATTTACCAGTTTCAAAAATACATAGTTTCATATGAGGATTATCCTAAGTTAAATCTTCATAACTTTTTGAAACAGATTTCTAAAGCTGAAATTATTTTAGAAATCTCTCTAAATGACATTGAAACATCGGATTCAAGGTGGATCTCGGAAATAATCAATAAACTTGAAGTTAAGCTCATAATAATAAAAGACATAGACTATTATGATTATATTCTTAGAGAAAAATATATAGATGGAATAAAAGAAGTATATAATGTAGAAATTTCTTTTTGTGCTAGTAACAGATTAAACATGGCTACGGCTGTAACTTTAGAAGGGTTATTAGATGGAAATGAAATGATTATTGGTACTTTTAACGGTGAAGTTTATGGAGTAGCTTCTATTGAAGAGGTTTTACTTGCACTAAAGGTAATAAAAGATTATAAAATCATTGGAGATATTAGTGGTATAAAAAAACTTACCCAGAATTATCAAGAGCTGACCTCAGAAAATATATCAAGGATTAAGCCGGTAATAGGAGAAGAAATATTTAACTTTGAATCTGGAATTCATGCCGATGGAATAATAAAGTCTCCATTAACATATGAGCCGTATGAACCTGAACTTGTTGGAACAAATAGGCGTATGATTATAGGTAAACATTCAGGTACTAAGGCTATTGAATATAGGCTTATGCAGCTTAATATTTTATCAAGCGATGTGAATTTGAAGTGGATGTTAGAAGAAGTAAGAGAAGCAAGCATACGTCATAGAAGAGGACTAAAAGATGAGGAGCTAATGAAGATATATAGAAGATTACAAAATGCTTAAGTTTTTGGATTAAGCTTTGTTTTGAATTTTGTAGTGTTTGAGAAGAGTGACAGAAATATAGAAAGGTGGACAAAATGATGAAGGTTAAAATTGTGGATACTACATTGAGGGATGGCGAACAAAAAGCTGGAATTGCATTGGGTGTAAATGAAAAAGTTCAAATAGCCAAATATATAAGCGATTTAGATGTTTACCAATTAGAAGTTGGAGTTCCGGCTATGGGTGGAGAAGAAAAGAGGAGTATAGAAAAGATTGCTCAGCTTGGACTTTCATGTAAAATAGCAGCTTGGAATAGAATGTCTATTGAAGATATACGACATTCTATTGATTGTAATGTAGATATAATTCATATTTCTGTACCTACATCAGATATACAAATTAATTCAAAATTGAATAAAGACAGAAAGTGGGTATTAAGTCAAATGTCTAGAGCTATATACTTTGCAAAGGAAAAAGGATATGAGGTAAACTTGGGGTTTGAGGATGCTTCTAGAGCTTCTATAGATTTCCTTATAGAGCTTTCTAGATATGCAAGTTGCTTAGATGTTAAGACTGTTAGGTATGCAGATACTGTTGGAATTCTTTATCCAAGAAAAACCTTTGAAATCATAAGTTCTTTGAAGAAAAATACTGATATGGCTATAGAAATACATAGTCATAATGATTTTGGTATGGCCATTTCAAATTCTATAGCAGCAATAAAAGCTGGAGCAGAATTTGTAGATTGTACCTTTGGTGGTATTGGTGAAAGAGCAGGAAATTGTGATTTGATAAAATTTTTGAATTCATATTCTGTGTTAATAGAAAGAGAAATGAAAGATAAATATAAGAGTTTGAAAGAAACTGAAAGAATGATTATGAATTGGTGTTTTGGTATTAGTAGCTAGGTGAGAGATAACCTAGCTTTTGCGTGTTTAAAATGTTATTTAAAAAATAACAATAAAATTGTAATTATATTATAACTAAATTTACTTGAAAATACATAATACATTGAAATTGCATCAAAATAATACATTAATAATAAAATATTGACATTATTCAATTTTGAGTATATAATCAGAGCAAAAGAATAAAATTAAAAACAATGATGAGGATACAAAATATCAACTTAAGGAAGTCAACAAATTTAGATTCCTAAAGTTAAAATAATATTTAGGAATCTATGAAGTTAGTTAAACTAAGGTATCTTTAAACGGGTGCTTACCGTTAAAGAAGAAGGATTATCGGTGAAAATCCGTAAAGTTTGAGATTTTATTTGATTAAATATAGGTGATACTACGGATAATAACCTTCATCCTTTTAGGGGGGATGAGGGTTTTTTGATTTCCGAAGTCAAGAGGGGGTATGAGTATGAGGCTTAATGGCTCAGAAATTACAGTTAGTTTATTAGAATCACAGGGGAGCGGAGCGAAGATTAGATTTCCTAAGGAACAAAATCAGCAAAGCTATGAAGAATGGTACAAAGGGCAGATCCAACTTGAATGGCACAAAAAAAATGTTGGATTAAATAGTCCTATAGAGACAGAAATTAAGAACAATATTTCTACTGATTCTTATCAAAAGGTTTTCATGACAAGAGATGAGACAACTATTAATAATAATTGGAGAAAATCGGTACTAATTGTAATCGATTTACAAAACGATACTTTCGGTGGAGAGTTCGTTTCTAGCCAACAGCCAAAAGTAAAATTAAATGATGAACCGATGAATAGTGAAAATGAACCTGAAAAAACAATGATACTAAACTGGTATACAGAGAACGAAAATGATGAATCTCCAAAGTGTTTTTATGAAATAAATAATATGACTAATAAATATGTCGCTTTATAAGAAGTTAAAGTAAACATTGATGATGATAAATTGTATGGAAGGTGTTGCTTTGGAGGAGAGGTTAGATTTGAATATTCAGGATGTTACGTTAAATAAAAAAGTTGATGATATAAGATTTGATGATGAATTACAAAGAGAACAGCTAATTGAAGACTATATTCCTTTTATTATAAAGGTAGTTTCGAAAGTAACTGGTGGAAAATATATAGATATAAAAAATAGTGATGAATTTTCTATTGGTTTATCAGCTTTTAATGAAGCTATTGATTGTTTTAATATAGAAAAGCAAAAGAGCTTTTTAAGGTTTTCTGAACAGGTTATTAAGAGAAGATTAATTGATTATATTAGAAAAAATAAAAAATATAGAAATGTATATCCCTTTACATATTTTAATGATATAGACGATGAAGGCAATGAAGAGGAATTTTTAGGAGAAAGATATCAAGTAACATATCTCGGTGGGAAACATGAAAATAACTTAGAACAATTTGAAACAAATGCTGAGATTTTGACACTAAGAGAAAATTTAGCTAAGTTCGGAATAACCCTTGAAACATTAGTTGAATGTTCACCAAAACATAAGGATTCGAAAAAATCAGCTATAAAGGTTGCTAAAATTTTGAGTGAACAGGACAACTTGTTTCAAGAATTATGTAGAAACAAAAGAATTCCTATGGGGGAATTACTAAAAGCGATAGATGTTACTAAGAGAACTATAGAACGAAATAGAAAATTTATTATAGCTGTCAGTTTAATTTTAAGAAGTGATCTTTCTATAGTTAAGGATTATGTCAAAAATATTGAGGAGGAGTGAAGATGGAAAATGTAGGTGTTGTTTTAAAAATCAAAAAAAATAAAGCAATAATTTTTACTAATTCTAGTGAATTTATTAATATACATAGAAATAGACCACTGGTACTTGGACAACAAATTCAATTTGATGATAACGACATAATAAAGCACAAAAAGGATACCTTAAGACTTTCGTATATAGCAGCTTGTTTAGCAGCGTTAGTTTTTTTTATACCTACAAGTATACACAATTTGGCAACCAAAGGTGTACTAGCTATCATGGGTGATAGTGCAAGGATTGATCAAGGTCGAGGTTCATCTTATGCTAAAGGTAAAATAGTAAGTGGTTTAGATATGAATTTGAATAATGAAGAAGACAATATATAGTAGAAAAAAATAAAAAGAGAATTTATAAAAACGGATATAAAAATATCCGTTTTTTTACTTTTGGTGACACAATATTACATTGGAGGAATATAAAATATAAAATATATTTTTTTTAAAAATTTTTTTTAAAAAACCCACCTAAAAAAAACGTTATCATCGAATTATTATAATGACAAATGAAAAAAAAGTAGTAGCTAAAGAAAGAACCATGTTTTAATTCATAGAAACTTAGGACAAGCTTCGAAAAAAGTATGGTACAGAAGTTTCTTGTATTGAGATGGCGAAATTTTTAGATGCTATTAGTTTTTCTTTGTAAAGTATTATTTAGGTTGAAGTAATAATTAAGTACCGAATTATTACTGATGCTTAAAGAATACAAAAAAATAAAAATGAGGGGGAGCAATTATGCAAAAAAAGAAATCGCTGAATTTATTGTTAGCATTAATGATGGTATTTGCTTTAGTACTACCAAGTATACCAGCTTTAGCAGCGACATCATCAATGTCAGTTGAATTTTACAACTCTAACAAATCAGCACAAACAAACTCAATTACACCAATAATCAAAATTACTAACACATCTGACAGTGATTTAAATTTAAATGACGTAAAAGTTAGATATTATTACACAAGTGATGGTACACAAGGACAAACTTTCTGGTGTGACCATGCTGGTGCATTATTAGGAAATAGCTATGTTGATAACACTAGCAAAGTGACAGCAAACTTCGTTAAAGAAACAGCAAGCCCAACATCAACCTATGATACATATGTTGAATTTGGATTTGCAAGCGGAGCAGCTACTCTTAAAAAAGGACAATTTATAACTATTCAAGGAAGAATAACAAAATCAGACTGGTCAAACTACACTCAAACAAATGACTATTCATTTGATGCAAGTAGTTCAACACCAGTTGTAAATCCAAAAGTTACAGGATATATAGGTGGAGCTAAAGTACTTGGTACAGCACCAGGTCCAGATGTACCATCTTCAATAATTAATCCTACTTCTGCAACATTTGATAAAAATGTAACTAAACAAGCAGATGTTAAAACTACTATGACTTTAAATGGTAACACATTTAAAACAATTACAGATGCAAACGGTACAGCTCTAAATGCAAGCACTGATTATAGTGTTTCTGGAAATGATGTAACAATAAGCAAAGCTTATTTAGCAAAACAATCAGTAGGAACAACTACATTAAACTTTAACTTTAGTGCAGGAAATCCTCAAAAATTAGTAATTACAGTAGTTGACACACCAGTTGAAGCTGTAACAGCTACAATTGGAAAAGTACAAGTAAATGCTGGAGAAACGGTAGCAGTACCAGTTAACTTAACAAAAGTTCCAGCAGCTGGTTTAGCAACAATTGAATTACCATTAACTTTTGATTCTGCATCATTAGAAGTAGTATCAATAACTGCTGGAGATATCGTATTAAATCCATCAGTAAACTTCTCTTCTACAGTAAGTGGAAGCACAATAAAATTATTATTCTTAGATGATACATTAGGAAGCCAATTAATCACTAAGGATGGAGTTTTTGCAACAATAACATTTAAAGCAAAAGCTATAACTGGAACAACTGCAAAAGTAACTTCAGTTAAATTAGCTGGAACACCAGTAGTTGGTGATGCGCAATTACAAGAAAAACCTTGTGCAGTTAACCCAGGAACAGTAACTATCAATCCAATCGATAATAGAATGCAAATTTCAGTTGGAACAGCAACAGTAAAAGCTGGAGAAATAGCAGCAGTGCCAGTAACATTAACAAGTGTTCCATCAACTGGAATAGCAACTGCTGAAGCACAAGTAAGTTTTGATGCAACATTATTAGAAGTAGCATCAGTAACTGCTGGAGATATCGTATTAAATCCAACAGTAAACTTCTCTTATACAGTAAACGGAAATGTAATAAAATTATTATTCCTAGATGATACATTAGGAAGCCAATTAATTAGTAAAGATGGAGTTTTTGTAACAATAAACTTCAAAGCAAAAGCTGTAACAAGCACAGTAACAACACCAGTTACAGTATCAGGAACACCTGTATTTGCAGATGGTACATTAGCAGAAGTACAATCTAAAACAGCAGCAGGTAGCGTTACAATAAATATTGGAGATCCTATACTAGAACCAACAATAAGCCCTGTAACTGCAACTTTTGATAAAAAAGCACCAGCAGACGTTGCAACAACAATGACATTAAATGGTTATACATTTAACGGAATCACAGGATTAACAACATCAGACTACAGTATTTCAGGTAATGTAGTGAAAATTAGCCAAGCATATTTAGCTAAACAACCAGTTGGAGATCTTACATTAACATTTAACTTCTCAAATGGTAATAAAACTGCAACAGCTAAATTAGTAGTATCAATCAAAGATGCACCAAAAACTGTAACAGCTACAGTTGGAACAGCAACAGTAAACGCTGGAGAAACAGTAGCAGTACCAGTAACATTATCAAATGTTTCAGGAATATCAACTGCTGAATTACAATTAAGTTTTGATGCAACATTATTAGAAGTAGTATCAATAACTGCTGGAGATATCGTATTAAACCCATCAGTAAACTTCTCTTCTGTAGTAAACGGAAGCACAATAAAATTATTATTCCTAGATGATACATTAGGAAGCCAATTAATCAGTAAAGATGGAGTTTTCGCAACAATAAACTTCAAAGCAAAATCGGTAACAAGCACAGTAACAACACCAGTTAAAGTATCAGGAACACCTGTATTTGCAGATGGTACATTAGCTGAGTTAAGCTATGAAACAGTAGCAGGTAGCGTTACAATAAATGCAATTGGACCTGTTAAAACTGTAACAGCTACAGTTGGAACAGCAACAGTAAAATCAGGAGAAACAGTAGCAGTACCAGTAACATTATCAAATGTTCCAGGAATAGCAACTGCTGAATTACAATTAAGTTTTGATGCAACATTATTAGAAGTAGCATCAATAACTGTTGGAGATATCGTATTAAACCCATCAGTAAACTTCTCTTCTGTAGTAAACGGAAGCACAATAAAATTATTATTCCTAGATGATACATTAGGAAGCCAATTAATCAGCAAAGATGGAGTTTTAGCAACAATAAACTTCAAAGCAAAAACTGTAACAAGCACAGTAACAACACCAGTAGCAGTATCAGGAACACCTGTATTTGCAGATGGTACATTAGCAGAATTACAATCTAAAACAGTAGCAGGTAGCGTTACAATAGAACCAAGTCAACCTGTTAAAACTGTAACAGCTACAGTTGGAACAGCAACAGTAAAATCAGGAGAAACAGTAGCAGTACCAGTAACATTATCAAATGTTCCAGGAATAGCAACTGCTGAATTACAAGTAGGCTTTGATGCAACATTATTAGAAGTAGCATCAATAACTGTTGGAGATATCGTATTAAACCCATCAGTAAACTTCTCTTCTGTAGTAAACGGAAGCACAATAAAATTATTATTCCTAGATGATACATTAGGAAGCCAATTAATCAGCAAAGATGGAGTTTTAGCAACAATAAACTTCAAAGCAAAAACTGTAACAAGCAAAGTAACAACACCAGTAGCAGTATCAGGAACACCTGTATTTGCAGATGGTACATTAGCAGAATTAAAATATGAAACAGTAGCAGGTAGCGTTACAATAGAACCAAGTCAACCTGTTAAAACTGTAACAGCTACAGTTGGCACAGCAACAGGTAAAGTTGGGGAAACAGTAGCGGTACCAGTAACATTATCAAATGTTCCAGGAATAGCAACTGCTGAAGTACAAGTAGGTTTTGATGCAACATTATTAGAAGTAGCATCAATAACTGCTGGAGATATCGTATTAAATCCATCAGTAAACTTCTCTTCTGTAGTAAATGGAAGCACAATAAAAATATTATTCCTAGATGATACATTAGGAAGCCAATTAATCAGTAAAGATGGAGTTTTCGCAACAATAAACTTCAAAATAAAAGCTGTACCAAGCACAGGAACAACACCAGTAGCAATATCAGGAACACCTGTATTTGCAGATGGTACATTAGCAGAAGTACAATATAAAACAGTAGCAGGTAGTGTTACAATAGCTGCTGCAGATATCAAAGCTGTAAAAGCTACAGTTGGAACAGCAACAGGTAAAGCTGGGGATACAGTAGCAGTACCAGTAACATTATCAAATGTTTCAGGAATAGCAACAGTTGAACTACAATTAAGCTTTGATGCAACATTATTAGAAGTAGCATCAATAACTGCTGGAGATATCGTATTAAATCCATCAGTAAACTTCTCTTCTGTAGTAAATGGAAGCACAATAAAAATATTATTCCTAGATGATACATTAGGAAGCCAATTAATCAGTAAAGATGGAGTTTTCGCAACAGTAAACTTCAAAGTTAAATCAACTGCAACAAATAGTGCAGTAACACCAGTTACAGTATCAGGAACACCTGTATTTGCAGATGGTACATTAGCAGAGTTAAAATCTGAATCAGCAGCTGGAAGCGTAACTATATTACCAACTGTAATAATAGTTGACTCAACAGTAGCTCCAACAGCTGTAACATTTGATAAAGCTAATCAAGCAGATGCTGCAATAACAATGACATTAAACGGAAACACATTCTCAGCAATAAAGAATGGAACAGCTACATTAGTAAAAGGAACTGATTACACAGTTTCAGAAAATGTAGTAACAATCAGCAAAGCTTACTTAGCTAAGCAAACTGGAACAGTTACATTAGAATTTGTATTTGACAAAGGAAATTCAGCTAAAGTTGTTGTAGCTGTAAAAGAAATTCAAATTGTAAATTCAACAATAACTCCAGTAGTAGCAACATTTGAAAAAACTGCTGCTAAACAAGCAGATGTTGTAGTAACAATGTCTTTAAATGGTAACACATTCTCAGCAATAAAGAATGGAACAACTACATTAGTAAAAGGAACTGATTACACAATTTCAGGAAGCACAGTAACAATCAGCAAAGCTTACCTAGCTACATTAGCAGATGGAAGTGCAACATTAGAATTTGTATTTAACCAAGGGGCTAGTGCAAAATTAGCATTAACTATAGTACCAGCAGTAGTAGATCCAGTAGTAACTGATTTTGCTGTTAAAATTGACAAAGTATCTGCAGCAGCAGGTTCTACAGTTAAAGTTCCAGTATCATTAATTAATGTTTCTAAGGTTGGAAATGTTTGTGTAGCTGAATACAAAATCAGCTTTGACTCAAGTGTACTTACATATGTAGGAACTACAGCAGGAACATCAATCAAAAATCCTGCAGTTAACTTCTCATCACAACTTAACGGAAACACTATTACATTATTATTCTTTGACAATACAATTGGAAATGAATTAATAACAGCTGATGGTCAATTCGCTACAATCGAATTCAAAGTTAATGCAGCAGCTACTTCAGGAACAACTGCAGAAGTTAAAGTAGCAACTATAAGCTCATTCGCTGATGCATCATTAACTGAAATCACTAAAGTAGCTACAGTTAACGGAAGTGTTAAAGTTAGCTAATATATAAATAATATTTAAAATCAATAAATCAATCGGGGAAAATTTAAAAAAAGAGAGGGATAATCAATGAGAAAAAGATTAAATAAGATCGTTGCTGTTGCTTTAACTGCAACAACTATATCATCAGTAGCAGCTACTGTTAATACAGCTCAAGTTTCAGCTGCACCAGTAGTGCCAAATAATGAGTATGTTCAACACTTTAAGGATATGTACGCTAAGATCCATAATGCAAACAATGGATACTTCAGTGATGAAGGAATACCTTATCACGCAGTTGAAACATTAATGGTTGAAGCACCAGACTATGGTCATGAAACTACAAGTGAAGCTTTCAGTTACTATATGTGGCTTGAAGCTATGAACGCTAAGCTTACTGGAGATTTCTCAGGATTCAAAAAAGCTTGGGATGTAACTGAAAAGTACATAATTCCAGGTGAGACTGATCAACCAAGCGCAAGTATGAGCAATTATGATCCAAATAAGCCAGCTACATATGCAGCTGAACATCCAGATCCAAGCATGTACCCATCTCAATTACAATTTGGTGCTGCTGTAGGTAAGGATCCATTATACAATGAATTAAAATCTACTTATGGAACTAGCCAAGTATATGGTATGCATTGGTTACTAGATGTTGATAACTGGTATGGTTTTGGTGGTGCAACAAGCACAAGCCCAGTATACATCAACACTTTCCAAAGAGGTGTTCAAGAATCTTGTTGGGAAACTGTGCCACAACCATGTAAAGACGAAATGAAGTACGGTGGAAGAAACGGTTTCTTAGATCTATTCACTGGTGATTCACAATACGCAACTCAATTTAAATATACTAACGCTCCAGACGCAGATGCTCGTGCAGTTCAAGCTACTTACTATGCACAATTAGCTGCTAAAGAATGGGGAGTAGACATCAGCTCATATGTAGCAAAATCTACTAAGATGGGTGACTTCTTAAGATATTCATTCTTTGATAAATACTTTAGAAAAGTTGGAAATTCAACACAAGCAGGAACTGGATATGATTCAGCTCAATACCTATTAAACTGGTACTATGCTTGGGGTGGTGGAATCAGCTCAAACTGGTCTTGGAGAATTGGATCAAGCCATAACCATTTCGGATACCAAAACCCAATGGCAGCATGGATATTATCAAATACATCTGACTTTAAACCAAAGTCACCAAATGCTGCTACAGATTGGAATAACAGTTTAAAGAGACAAATAGAATTCTATCAATGGTTACAATCTGCTGAAGGTGGTATCGCTGGAGGAGCTAGTAACTCAAATGGAGGAAGCTATCAAGCATGGCCAGCAGGTACTGCAACATTCTACGGAATGGGATATACTCCTCACCCAGTATACGAAGATCCAGGTAGTAACGAATGGTTTGGTATGCAAGCATGGTCAATGCAACGTGTGGCTGAATACTACTACAGTTCAAAAGATCCAGCAGCTAAATCATTACTTGATAAATGGGCTAAATGGGCTTGTGCAAATGTTCAATTCGATGATGCAGCTAAGAAATTTAAGATTCCTGCTAAATTAGTATGGACTGGACAACCAGATACTTGGACTGGATCATATACAGGAAATTCAAATCTTCATGTTAAAGTTGAAGCTTATGGAGAAGATCTTGGAGTAGCAGGTTCACTTTCTAATGCATTATCATATTATGCAAAAGCTCTTGAATCTAGCACAGATGCTGCAGATAAAGTAGCATATAACACTGCAAAAGAAACTTCTAGAAAGATACTTGATTACTTATGGGCAAGCTACCAAGATGATAAGGGTATAGCAGTTACTGAAACAAGAAATGATTTCAAACGTTTCAATCAATCTGTATATATTCCATCAGGTTGGACAGGAAAAATGCCTAATGGAGATGTAATCCAAAGTGGAGCTACTTTCTTAAGCATACGTTCAAAATACAAACAAGATCCATCATGGCCAAAAGTTGAAGCTGCTTTAGCAAATGGTACTGGTGTTGATATGACATACCACAGATTCTGGGGTCAAAGTGATATCGCTATAGCATTTGGAACATACGGTACATTATTCACAGACCCTACTCCAGGATTAAAAGGTGATGTTAACTCTGATGCTAAAGTAAATGCTATAGATTTAGCTATATTAAAGAAATACATCTTAGATTCAACAACTAAAATTAACACTGCTAATTCTGATATGAACGGTGATGGAAAAGTTAATGCAATGGATTTAGCTTTATTAAAGAAAGCACTTCTTGCTTAAGATTAAATAACTTTAGATCGAAATTGTAAGGTTATTTAAGGCTGGACAATATCAAGTATATTGTCCAGCTACTTTAAAAAATATTGGGAAACACTGTGTAAGGTAAACTTAAACCATGGATATGAAATATAGTAAGATTAATGCCATTGCTATGGCAAACTTAAAATAAATATATTAGAGCATAAACATGAAATTTAAGTAAAAGGCGAATAAATAAATTCCCTAATCAAAAAAATTAAGGGGTGGAACTAGTGTTTAACATATCTAAGAAAAAAGCGCAAGCTCTTCTTTTATCAGGAATCTTGGGTGCAACTTCATTTACACCAGCTGTATTGGTAAAAGGTGAAACAACAGCGACTCCAACATTCAATTATGGAGAAGCATTACAAAAGTCAATAATGTTTTATGAATTCCAACGTTCTGGAAAGTTACCAACGGATATTCGTAGTAATTGGCGTGGTGATTCTGGAACAAAAGATGGCTCTGATGTAGGAGTTGATTTAACTGGTGGATGGTATGATGCTGGAGACCACGTTAAATTTAATCTGCCAATGTCTTATACTGTGGCAATGCTTGCATGGTCATTAAGTGAAGACAAAGCAGCTTACGAAAAAAGCGGCCAATTAGATTACCTTGTTAAGGAAATAAAATGGGCTACAGATTATCTAATGAAGTGCCATACGGCACCAAATGAATACTATTATCAAGTTGGTGATGGTGGAGCTGATCACAAATGGTGGGGACCTGCAGAAGTAATGCAGATGGCAAGACCGGCTTATAAAGTAGATTTGCAAAAACCAGGATCATCAGTTGTCGCTGAAACAGCAGCAGCATTAGCTTCTACAGCTTTTGCATTAAAAGACATAGATAAAGCGTATTCAGAACAATGTATTCAGCATGCAAAAGAACTTTATAACTTTGCTGATACAACAAAGAGTGATGCTGGTTATACAGCAGCAAATACATATTACAATTCATGGAGTGGATACTATGATGAATTATCATGGGCTGCAGCATGGCTTTACATGGCAACAAATGATGCATCATATCTAGAAAAAGCGGAATCATATGTTCCATTTTGGAAGGTTGAACAGCAAACAACCACTATAGCATATAGATGGGCGCATTGTTGGGATGATGTACATTTCGGAGCTCAATTACTCCTTGCCAGATTAACAGGAAAATCAATATACAAAGAATCAGTTGAAAGAAACCTTGATTATTGGACAACTGGTTATGATGGAAATAAAATAAAGTACACTCCAAAAGGTTTAGCTTGGATGGATTCTTGGGGCTCATTAAGATATGCAACTACAACGGCATTCCTTGCCGATGTTTATGCAAGCTCAGATGTTTGTTCTATTTCTAAGGTAGATACATATAAGAATTTTGCTAAGAGTCAAGCTGATTATGCTTTAGGAAGTACTGGAAGAAGTTTTGTGGTAGGATTTGGTGAAAATGCTCCAAAGAAACCACATCATAGAACTGCCCATAGTTCATGGTCAGATCAACAAGTAAATCCAACAGACCATAGACATGTTTTATATGGTGCTTTAGTTGGAGGACCAGATGCCAGTGATGGTTATACTGATGCTATTGACAATTTTACTAATAATGAGGTGGCTTGTGATTATAATGCAGGATTTGTAGGACTTTTAGCTAGACAATATTCTAAATATGGCGGAGATCCAATACCTGATTTTAAAGCGATAGAAAAGCCAACCAACGATGAGTTCTTTGTCGAAGCAGGAGTAAATTGTACAGGTCCAAATTTTGTAGAAATTAAAGCTTTAGTTAATAATAGAACAGGATGGCCAGCAAGAATGGGAGATAAACTTTCATTCAAATACTTCATAAATGTAAGTGAATTTGTTAATGCTGGTTACAGTGCAGATGATTTAAAGGTTACTGTTGGTTACAATACTGGCGGAACTGTATCAAACCTAATCCCATGGGATAAGGAAAATAATATTTATTATGTAAATGTTGATTTCACAGGGGTAAAGATTTATCCAGGTGGACAATCAGATTATAAAAAAGAAATTCAATTTAGAATTTCAGGAATTCAAAATGTTAATATTTGGGATAATTCTGATGACTTCTCTTATGAGGGGATTACAAAAACTCCAGGTGAAACACCTGTGAAGGTTACAAACATCCCAGTTTATGATAATGGAGTTAAGGTATTCGGAAATGAACCAGGAACTACTAAGCCACCTGTTATAGCTGGTGATGTAAACAATAATGGTATCGTGAATTCAATGGATTTAGCGATGTTAAAGAAATATATACTTGGATACGAAGTAGAAATGAATAAAGAGGCTTCAGATTTAAATAAAGATGGTAAGATTAATGCCATTGATTTCGCTCTTTTAAAGAAACTACTTTTATCACAGTAGAAAGTTCCTTTAAAATCCAAAATCCTTGATATAAATAAAATCAATCAATCAATTAATCAATCAATGAATTTAATTTTAGGAGGGTCTATGAATGCGTAGTAAAAAATTAATAGCTTGCGTAACAGCATTAGCTACAGTACTAAGTGTTTCAACAGTTGCTACTTCAGTTGCTACTACTAAAACTGTTAGTGCAGCAACAATGGTAAGTGTTGGAGAATTAATCAGAAACAATAAATTTGACAATGGTGTTGGGTTACCATGGACAGTTGTTGAGTCTTACCCAGCAAAATCTAGCTTTGAAATCAAAGATGGAAAATACTATGTAACAGTTCTTCAAGACGGTGTAGAAGGAAGATGGGATGTTCAATTCCGTCACAGAGGTCTTGTTATAGAACAAGGACATAAATACAGAGTTAAATTTACTGTAACTGCTGATAAAGATTGTTACGTTTATCCAAAAATAGGTGACCAAGGTGAACCTTATAAAGAATATTGGAACTATAACTCATATCAAAGAGTACAATTAAGAGCTGGTGTTCCAACAACAATTGATCAAACTTTTGAAATGAGAGATGCAACAGCTAGAACAGCTGAATTTGCAATTCACCTTGCTGGTGACTGTAAGGCAGCAACATTCCCTTATACATTTACTTTTGATGATATGTATGTATCAGATCCACAATTCCCAGGATATGTAGCTGAAACTCCAGAACCAACAAACGCAATAAGAGTTAACCAAGTAGGTTACTTACCAGGCGTAGCAAAGAAAGCTACAGTTGTTACAAAAGCAACAACTCCAATAAACTGGTACTTAAAGAATAGTTCAGGTGTTCAAGTTGCTACTGGCACAACAACAGTTAAAGGCTTAGATAGCGCTTCAGGAGATAATGTACATATTATAGATTTCTCAAATTACACAACTCCAGGAACTGGCTACACATTATCAGTTGATTCAACAAACGTTGATTCAACAATTAATGATTCTGCTTCAAGTATGCCTTTTACTATAGGAACAGATTTATATTCTAAAATGAAACATGAATCAATAAAATACTTCTACTTAAACAGAAGTGCTATTCCAATAACAATGCCATATGCTGAACGTACTGATTTAACTCGTGCAGCAGGACATACAACGGATTTGATGCCAACTGATGCAAGTTCAAGTGATCCAAGTCCTTGGTATAAAGAAAATTATAGTCTAGATGTTACAGGTGGATGGTATGACGCTGGAGACCACGGTAAGTACGTTGTTAACGGTGGTATCTCTGTTTGGACAATGATGAACCAATATGAAAGAGCTAAGAAATTAGGACAAGCTAATGTAGCTCCATTTGCAGATAATACAATGAATATCCCAGAAAGCGGAAACGGCTATCCAGATATTCTTGATGAATCACGTTTCCAAATGGATTTAATGATGAAGATGCAAATTCCAGCTGGTAAAACTTACGCTGGTATGGCTCACCATAAAGGTCATGATGAAAGATGGACAGCTCTTGCAATCCGTCCAGACCAAGATCCAATGAAACGTTACTTAAAAGCACCAAGTACAGCTGCAACATTAAACCTTGCTGCTACAGCTGCACAAGCTTCACGTTTATGGAAAGGTATTGATGATGCATATTCTGCTAAGTGTTTAGCGTCTGCTGAAACTGCATGGAAAGCAGCTAAGGCTAATCCAGCAATATATGCACCATTTGAAAATGGTCCTGGTGGTGGAGCTTACGGTGATGACAACGTAACAGATGAATTCTACTGGGCAGCAGCAGAACTTTATGAAACAACTGGAACATCAGAATATCTTGACTACATGAAGAATAATTCTTCAGATAAATTCTTAAAGATGCCAACTACATTAACTGGTGGAGAAGACAAAGGATTATCAGGTGCTTTCGACTGGGGTAATGTTGCTGGTTTAGGAACAATTTCTCTTGCTATTGGTGATAAATTAGATGCTACATCAAAAGCAACTGTAAGAGCTAATGTTGCTGCCGCTGCTGATGTATTTGTAGCTAATACAAATAGTGAAGGTTATGGTACTCCAATGGTTCAAGGACCAGCATTTGAGGAAAAGGATGCAAGTGGAAAAGTTATAAGAACAATAACTGGCTATCCATGGGGTTCAAACTCATTCGTAGCTAACCAAGCTATCGTTATGGGTTACGCTTATGACTTTACAAAAGGCGATGCAGATAAGAAAAAATCTAATTCGTACTTTAATGGGTTAACAAGTGCTATGGACTATTTATTAGGACGTAACCCAATGGTACAATCATACGTTACTGGATATGGTTCTAACCCACTAGAAAATCCACATCACCGTTTCTGGGCATACCAAGCTGACAACACATTCCCTAAAGCTCCAGCAGGATGTTTATCAGGTGGTCCTAACACAGGATTACAAGATCCATGGGTTAAAGGCTCAGGTTGGGGAGTTGGTACTAAGCCAGCTGCTAAATGCTTCATGGACAATATAGAATCATGGTCAACTAATGAAATCACAATCAACTGGAATGCACCAATTGCATGGATGTCTTCATACATGGATTTAAATAAGGATGCAAAAACAATAGATATTACTATTCCACCTACTACATCAGGTGATGTAAACGGAGATACTAAGATAAATGCTATCGATTTAGCTATGTTAAAGAAATATATCCTAGACAATTCAACTGTAATCAAAACAGCTAACGCTGATATGAATAATGATGGAAAAATTAATGCTATAGATTTAGCTTTATTAAAGAAGAAACTTCTTTCTTAATAAAAATAGCTAAGAATTAAGTTTTTCCTAAGAGATTACTAGATAAATAATAAAATAAAAACTGTAGAAAGTTCACCTTTTTACAGTTTTTATTCTAAAGATTTTTATTAAAAGATGTAAGGACTAATTAATAAAGGAGATACAGACATGAAAAAAAACATTCTTATAATTACATTAGTAGTGAGTATTGGCGTAGTAGTTGCAGGCGTTGCAATGATTAATTCAAACAGTAAAGATTCTAGTAGTGCAGTTGTAGAAACAGTAGATTCTAATAAAACTACGACTGATGACACTAATAGTACTGATACTAATAACACTTCTTCAAAGGCTAGTGAAAATACTGATAATAGTACAAATAATACTGATAATACTGAAAATAGTACTCCAGCTACCAATAATAATCCATCTGGGGAGACTGTTAGTAATCCAGGACAATCAAGTGAAGTTAAAGCATCTAATGAATCAGTTTCAGTAGCAATTGGTGAAGTAAATGGTTCTGTAGGAAGTGAAATTATTGTTCCGGTTACTATTACAGATACACCAAAATCAGGAATAGGAAGTTGTGATTTTAAGGTTAATTATGATACCACAGCACTTGAATTAATTGAGATTACTCCTGGAGATGTATTAGTAAATCCTGAAGCAAATTTTAGTAGTAGTTCAGATCAAAATTTAGGAATAGCTAGTTTTTTATATTTAGATAATACTTTTGAAAAAGAAGCAATAACTAAAAATGGTGTCTTTGCTAATATAAAATTTAAGGTTAAGGATGGAGCTACAGGTGCTAAAGAAGTAGCGTTTAAATCTATTGGAGCTTTCACCGATAACGCACTTAGCAGCCATGAAGTAAAAACTACAAATGGAAAAGTAAATATTAATTAGTATCTTTACTGAGACATTCATCACTTTAGAAAAAATATAAATAATAGGCTCTTTGTATAAAGGAGCCCAATAATTATCTTATCAATCTAGATGAAAATAGAAATGTTTAAGAATGTAAACGGTATAGGAGAAATTTATCAGGATATAACGGGGAGAAAAAATAATTCTGAGATTTAAACTATTCTGAGAAAAATTAGAAATATATAAATAGGGGGATTTTTTATGAAAAAGATTATAGCAACGGCAACGTCGTTGTGTTTATCAGCAGGAATAATATTACCAGCAACTGAAGCTGCCGCAGCACCTAAATTTGACTATTCTGATGCTTTTGGGAAATCAATTATGTTCTATGAAGCTAATTGGAGCGGAAAGGTAGAAAATAATAGATTTGATTGGAGAGGAGATGCCTTTTTAAAGGATGGTGCCGATGTTGGACTTGACCTTTCAGGAGGTTTTTTTGACGCAGGAGATCATGTAAAGTTTGGATTACCACAAGCTTATGCCGCTTCAACTCTTGGTTGGGGGTATTTTGCGTTTAAGGATGCTTATAAGTCAAATGGACAAGATGCATATATGCTTAAAATTTTAAAACATTTTACAGATTATTTCTTAAAGTGTTACCCAGATAATAATACATTCTATTATCAAGTGGGAGATGGAGATTTAGACCATGCTTACTGGGGACCACCAGAAATTCAACCAACAGCAAGACCTACAAAATTTAAAGCAACTCCATCAGATCCAGCTTCAGATGTATGTGGTAATACTGCTGCAGCACTTGCAATAATGTATTTAAATTATAAGGATGTAGATGCTACCTATGCAAACAAATGTTTAACAGCTGCAAAGAATCTATATTCATTAGGTAAAAATTATAAAGGATTAAGTCACGGCCAAAGCTATTATGTATCTACAAGCTATTATGATGATTTGGCTTGGGGTGCTGTTTGGCTATATCAAGCAACAAACGATAATAGCTATATGACTGATGCAAATTCATTCCTTAGTCAAATAAATGCTGATGGTGACAAAGTTTATACATCATATTGGACACATTGTTGGGATAATGTATGGACTGGAGTAATTTATAAGATGGCAGAGGTTACAGGAAAAGCAAACTATAAAGCTTCAGTTGAAAACAATTTAAATTATTGGATGAATAATATAAAAACTACTGCTGGTGGATTAAAGTTTGCTACAGATTGGGGTTCGTTAAGATACTCATCAACTCAAGCCATGTTAGCTTTAATACAGTACAACAGAACTAAGGAACAAAAATATTTAGACTTTGCAACACGTCAAATAGATTACATATTAGGAGATAATCCAAGAAGCAGTTCTTATGTAGTTGGATTTGGAAATAACTATCCTAAGTTCCCACATCATAGAGGAGCTAGCGGAAGACTTGAACCAGGTGAAATGAAAACTATGCCAGAAAAGCATATTCTTACTGGAGCGTTAGTTGGTGGACCTGACGGAAATGATCAATACAAAGATGATATAAATAATTATCAACAAACAGAAGTTGCTATAGATTATAGTGCTGGTTTTGTAGGTGCAATGGCAGGTATTACAAAGTATTTGGATCCTGCACCAATAATAATAGATCCAATAACATATGCGCTAGGTGATGTAAATAAAGATGGTAAAGTAAATGCCATAGACTTAGCTATTCTTAAAAAGAACCTTTTAAATGGTATTACTGGAGACTTAACTGTTTCTGATATGAATAAGGATGGCAAGGTAAATGCAATAGATTTAGCACTTCTTAAAAAGTTACTTCTTGGTTAAATTTATTATTAAAATTTTATTAAGAAGATAAAAATAAGGTGTATATAAAGAGAGACTCCAATGTCTAATTTCTATAACTAACAATAGTTTTCCAATTGCTTTAGAATTAACTAAAGCAATTGGAGACTTAGAATAGAGTTCTAAAAAGCTTATCAATAGCAGAGAAACTACCATCGTATTAATAGCGATATTGAACTAGAAATTGAGAAAAGCTTAGGAATAGTTCATATGTTGTAGGCTTTAGAAATAACTATCCGAGGGTTCAATATTATAAGAATTATAGAGGAATGCTTTTAAACTGTAAGTTTATTAAAATAAGAAATACTTTTAAAGAATTTTTATAAAGATTTAGTTTGGACACTATAGTCTGCGGATAGTTATTCTGATGAGGAAGTTAGCTATTTATGAGGAGAGACTTTTATTATTACGTGTTTATATATTGAATAGTAAACTTATTTTGTAAAATAAGGAATTGATATTTATTAAGTGGATACGAATAAGGATGGAGAGTTTAACACTTTTAATTTAGTGTTAAAATAAATAATTTATGAAAATGTGGAGGGTAAAGAAATGAAAAGGAGAATTTTATCAATTTTAACTGCTGCGTTAGTAACAGCTACTATTATTCCTTTTAGTGCCAGTGCAGCAACAACTTTAGGTGATGTCAATGTTGATGGAAAAGTAAATTCCATAGACATGGCGATTGTAAAACAATACATATTAGGAACAAAAACTTTTTCAGATGCTGAATTGAAGGCGGCAGATGTCGATGCAAACGGCAAAGTAAACGCTATAGATTTAGCTTTGTACAAACAGTACATATTAGGAAGTATAACTAAGTTTCCAGGAGATAAAGGTGTAGTTGACAATAGAACTACTACAGGACCTGGAATAACATGGATGGATGGTTATAAATTATTCCCTGTAGGTGTAAACTACGGTTGGAACAATTGGTGCTATGAGTTTTCTGATAGCAATTGGGATACAAACTTTGCTAAGATGAAGAGCGATATGGATGCTATGAATTTAAAAGGAGTTAAGTCTCTTAGATGGTGGGTATTCCCTGATCTTGCATTTGGTCCAACTTGGTCAGGTACTGGAAAAGGAAGCTTATGTACTGGTCTTCCAAATAATTGGGTAAACCATATGAAGGCGGTTTGTGATTACGCACTTACAAAAAACATTAAAATTTATTGGACATTAACTAGTTTTGATGCTGCAAGACAAGATGGAACAGATCATCATTCAGATATATTCACAAATGAAGCTGTAAGACAAAGTTTCTTTGATAATGCTGTTAAACCAATTGTTACTGCACTTGGAAATCATGAAGCTGTTATGGGTTGGGATTGTATAAATGAACCAGAATGGATCATCAAAAAAGAGGACAATGGTGAACCAAAAGCCAGTGGATATGATATATATGCTCTTTCTGATATAAGAAATTATGTTCAATCAACAACAGCTTTAATTCATCAGTATGCAAAACAACCTGTAAGTGTAGGTAGTGCAAGTATGAAGTGGAGTGGAGCACAATTTAGTCTTTGGACAGGTTTAGGATTAGATTTCTATGATTTCCATTGGTATGATTGGGCAACACCATGGTTTAATCCAATGACAACACCAGCGTCATCTTTAAAGCTTGATAAGCCAGTAATTATAGGTGAAATGATGTCAGATACTTTAAGTTCTTCTTTGAAAGTTGATCATAAAGTTGTTATGGATGCTATTATGGCTAATGGATATTCAGGATATATGACTTGGGCATGGAATGATGGTAGTTGTGGAAACTTTATTGGTAGCAATTTCACTAATTTTGGAGCTCAACATACTGATATTGTTAGGTAAAATTATTTAATAAGTTTTTTTATGGTATATTTCCTACGAGTGTTATGGAAAGTCTTTATAACACTTGTAGGAGTAAATAATATTTTTTGCAACTTTTTAAATCTATTTCAAAAAGTTAATGCTAATTCTCAGTACAAATATAAGTTTTATATCTATATTGATTTTACCCATATAAGAATGAAGTAGCTGTAATCTTTAGGGTATATCTGTATAGTTTTTTGCATATTTTTAAACTCTTTTATATTGGGTTTGAAAGGGTTTATAAATATAAACCTACTGGAGATAAGAAGTATCATACAACACCAAGGTAGTTTATTTGGTAAAAAAGAGAACAAAAACTTGGACACCATTAACTGACTGGGTAGATTTTCAGGATTGGAACCTTCTTGGTTGTGAAAGTATGGCAGCTGACCCTGTTGAAACTAATCGTGTATACATAGCCGTTGGTACATACAACAATGATTGGACAGATATGAATGGCGATAAAGTAGTAAATGTAATTGATTTTGCATTATTAAAGAAAAAACTATTAGCTTAGTAATAAAAAAGACGCTGCTGTAGAAATACGGCAGTGTTTTTGTTGTATAGTCTTAGAATATAGTTAACTAAAAATACGTGTAAGTAAATATATTCAAAAATTATAAATAATTTATAAACAAATTTAAAATAGGCACCTAAATTTAAAAATGAAAACGAATAACTATAGTGGAGTGTTTATTTTACATAAAAGTGTTTATTTTTACATAATAACATTTAATTAATAAAATGTAAAATATACAGAGAAGGATGATTAATATATAAATAATCATAAGTGCATTTAAAGGGGGAGTATAAATGAATAGAAAAAAAATAACAGCATACGCAACTGCAATAGTAACAGTACTAAGTATTCCGACAGTTGCTACTTCTGTTGTGACTAGCAAATCTGTTAGTGCAGCAACGAATTTTGATTACAGAGAAATAATAGCAAACAATACATTCGATAACAATAATGCGACACCATGGACCCTTGTTCAGAATTATCCAGCAATAGCTAAAATGGTAGCAAAAGATGGGAAATGCTCTGTAACAGTCCTTAATGATGGAGTAGAGGGAAGATGGGATGTTCAATTACGTCACAGAGGTATAGTTTTAGAACAAGGGCATAAGTATAGAGTTAGATTCACAGTAACTGCTGACAAAGATTGTTACATATATCCCAAAATAGGTGACCAAGGTGAACCATATAGAGAATACTGGAACTATAACTCATATCAAAGGATACAATTGAAAGCTGGTGTTCCAACAACTGTTGATCAAACTTTTGAAATGAAGGATCCAACAGCTAAAACAGCTGAATTTGCATTTCATCTTGCAGGTGACTGTAAAGCGGCTACTTTTCCTTATACATTCACATTCGATGATATTTATTTAACAGACCCAAATCGTATACCACCACCGCCACCACCAGAAGAGCCAACAAATGCGGTAAGAGTTAATCAAGTTGGATATTTTACAAATCTTCAAAAGAAAGCTACTGTCGTTACTAAAGCAACTAGTCCAATAACTTGGTATCTAAAAAACAGTGCTGGTGTTCAAGTGGCTACTGGTGAAACAAAAGTTTTGGGAGCTGATGCTGCTTCAGGTGATAATGTGCATATTATAGATTTCTCTAATTATACAACCGAAGGCTCAGACTATACATTATCAGTTGACCAATCAAATATTGATTCATTAATTTGTAATTCAGCTTCAAGTTTACCTTTTGCTATAGGCAAAGAATTGTATAATAAATTGCAAAAGGATGCTATGAAATATTTCTACTTAAATAGAAGTGGAATTCCTATAACGATGCCTTATGCTGAACGCACTGATTTAACTCGTGTAGCAGGACATACATTAGATGTGATAGCAACTGATGCAAGTTCAACTGATCCAAGTCCTTGGTATAAAGAAAATTATAGTTTAGAGGTTACAGGTGGATGGTATGATGATACTAGATATAATAAGTCTGTTATTAATGGTAGTATCTCTGCTTGGACAATTATGAATCAATATGAAAGAGCTTTAAAAGCAAATAAGGTTAGTGTTATACCATTTGCTGATAATACAATGAATATTCCTGAAAGTGGTAATGGATATCCAGATATCCTTGATGAAGTACGTTTCCAAATGGAAATGATGATGAAGATGCAAATACCAGCTGGTAAAACTTACTCTGGTATGGTTCATCATAGGGCGAAAGATGAGAGGTGGATACCACTTGCAACTCGGCCAGATCAGGACCAAATGAAACGCTACTTAGAGCCGCCAAGTACAGCAGCGACACTAGACCTTGCTGCTACAGCTGCACAATCTTCTCGCTTATGGGCAAAATATGATTCTACATTTGCTAACCAGTGTTTGGTTTCTGCTGAAACTGCATGGGCTGCAGCCATTAAGAATCCAGCAATATATGCACCACTTCAAAGTAGTTTTTCTGGAACTTATGGTGATACCAATATAGCAGATGAATTTTATTGGGCAGCAGCTGAGCTTTATGAAACAACTGGAAAGCAACAGTACCTTGACTACCTTAAGAATAATTGTCAAGATAAATTCTTAAAAATACCAACTAAAATAGTAGGTGGAGAAGCCAACGGAGTATCAGGTTGTTTCGACTCGGGGGATGTTACTGGGCTGGGAACTATTTCTCTTGCTATTGGGGATAAGTTAGATGTTGCATCAAAGACTACTGCAAGAGCTAATATTGCAGCAGCAGCTGATGTTTTTGTGGCTAATACACAAAAAGAAGGTTATGGTACTCCAATGGATCAAGGAATTGTAGGACAAGTAGTGGATCAGAACGGATATGTAACAAAACCAATAGAAGGTTATCCATATGCATCAAATTCTTATGTAACTAACGAAGCTATAGTCATGGGTTATGCTTATGACTTTACAAAAAATAGAAATTATTTAAATGGTGTAGTTAGTGCAATGGATTATATATTAGGGCGTAATCCAATGGTACAATCCTATGTTACAGGATATGGATCAAATCCAGTTGAAAATCCACATAACGTTTTTTGGGCATACCAATATGACAATACATTTCCTAAGGCACCAGCAGGCTGTATGGCCAGTGGTCCTAATTCAGGTTTACAAGATTCATGGGTTAAAGCTTCAGGCTGGACACCTGGAAGTAGACCAGCAGCTAAGTGCTTCATGGATAACATAGAGTCTTGGTCAACAAACGACTTATCAAATAGCTACAATGCATCACTGGCTTGGGTTTCTTCATATGTGAATTTAAATTCGTTACCAGAATCAATAAAAGGTGACATTAATAATGATGCAAAAATTAATGCTATAGATTTAGCTTTGCTAAAGAAATATATTCTAAACAATGACATACCAATCGTTGCAATTAATGGTGATATCAACGGTGATGGTATCATTAATGCTATTGATTTATTACTATTAAAGAAACAACTGCTTGCATAAGTTTAAAAACAAAGAAGCATCTCTATAAAATATGGAGATGTTTCTTTGTTTTTGTATAGAAGTTCTATACTATATAAAAATGATATATTAGGATATCAAAGGTGCTTTAAGAATTTTTTGTTAGAATTTATGCTGTTTACATTTAAGTATATAAGATTAACTTTTATAACAATTTATGAATAAGTTTAAAAATGCACCGAAATTTAAAAATGAGAACGAATAACTATAGCGAAGTGTTTATTTTACATAAGAGTGTTTATTTTTACAAATTAGAAATATTTACATGGAATGTAAATAGCGCAGAAAAAGCAGTTGATATATCAACAATTATAGGTTTATTTAAAGGGGGAGTATAAATGAACAAGAAAAAAATAATGGCTTACGCAACAGCGTTCGTAACATTACTAAGTGTTCCAACAGTTGTTACTTCTGTTGTGGCTACTGAATCTGTTAGTGCATTCACAAGGATCAATTTAGGGGAATTAATCAGAAATAACACATTTGATTATAATGTTGCAACACCATGGCAACTTACAAAAATTTCTCCAGCAGAAGCTAGTATTGAAGTTAAGGATGGAAAATGCTATGTGACAATACTTAAAAATGGTGAAGATGGAAGATGGGATATTCAATTGCGTCACAGAGGTATAGTTTTAGACCAAGGTCATAAATACAGAGTTAGATTTACAGTAACTGCTGATAAGGATTGCTATATCTATCCAAAAATAGCTGATCAAGGTGGAAGTTTTAATGAATATTGGAATTATAACACATATCAAAAGATACAATTAAACGCTGGTGTTCCAACAACAATTGATCAAATTTTTCAAATGAACAATGCAACAACTAGGTCAGCTGAATTCGTATTTGATCTTGCAGGTGATTGTCAAGCGGCTACTTTTCCGTATAAACTTACATTTGATGATATTTATTTGACAGATCTAAACCATATACAGTACTAATACAACCAAAATAGCAAATGCGGTAAGAATTAATTAAGTTGGCTATTTGATATTAAAGAAGCAAATGACTGTTTAAGCTGAAAAAAATAAAATAGAGGAGTATTGCTATAGAATGTGGCAGTACTCCTCTATTGTGCTTTAATGGAAAATTATAAACTGTTTTACAATAATGCATTAGATAGTGGATTAATATAAAAGATGTTTTGGCGATTTTACCTAACCTTTTTAATTAAAGAATAAAATATAAAGGTTAGGTATATTTATGATAGAATCTTCATAATTTAACCTGTTGTGCTAGCAGATAAGTTTTCATTAAAAGGATATTTATACCATGATTTTAGGCAGTCCTATCCTATTGTCTCATATACTGTTTTTGGAAATTATTATCCGAATACTAATTCTTTAATCTTTGATATTTCTATACCTATATTAAAAAATTTATTTATAAAATAGCAAAGATTATGAGCTAATATTTTATTTGATATTCTTGTGGCAAATCCCCAAGTTGATTTTGTAAGAACCCTCTGCATATTTAATTGCTCGGAGAGCTGAGAAAAAGTAGTTTCTACTCTACGACGAGCCTTGAATATCAACTGCCTAAAAGGTTTTAAAAGTTTAGTTTTACTATTGTTACGATTTATTGTTAAAAGACGAATGTACCTTGTTTCTTTTAATTGCGAAGCAACTTTTTGACCTATATATCCTTTATCACCTATTAGTATATCAATCTCTGAATTAGCTGTGAGTTCCCAGACGACATCTCTGTCATCAATATTTGCTGCTGTTACAGTAAAATCTGTGATATAGCCATCGAGGGCTACTAAAGCATGTAATTTGAATCCATAATATGTTTCTTTTTTCGAAGCGCATCGCCCGTAGGCAGCCTCCGGCTTAAAAGCTTTATGGAAATGAGCTCTCCCAAACTTACACACAGGAATTGGCATACTATCTGCAATTCTCATTCGGTCATATTGATAGTTAAGAAATTTCGTTAACTCTTTACGAATTTCATCAATGACTCGAAATAATGACTTTCTAACTCTATGAAACCTCGGCCTACTACAAAAGTTGGGAAATAAGTCTCGTAGGTTTTTAGAGCAAAATCCAAACCATGCTTTTTCAGAGTCAATGGTTAAGAGTTCACCTACTAAAGAAATCGTAATTATTTCGCTATCAGTCATTACTGATTTAGCGATGTTACGACGATTTTTAATAAATGTTGGAGTTACTTTTTGGTAAAAGTCATCAATTATAACATAAGTGACAACAATAAAATCTTTTAAGTCATTTATTGTTATGGTAGAATCTTTATTAAACTCTGGCATATAGGTTAGCCTCCTATCATTAGATTAGTGGTGTTTTTTAATGATAGGTTAGCAAATATGCTGGAGTTTTTCTATTTGTAAGTATTGCCAGCGTATTTAACTAGCACAACGGGTTAATTTAGAGCCTCAAGGTTTACAAATCAGTGAAAAAGTAATAGGATTAGTAAAGGATAAAATATTAAAGTAATTAACGAAACTTGGTAATTTTAATATTTATATAAGCTTAAGAAAGGGAATTTCCCAGATAAACTATTATTTAAGGAGAGAAAACATGGTAATAATTCAATCAATCCAAAGTATAATGACTATACTTTTGATGATTTCTGTCGGCTACATATTAGATAGGAAAAAATGGTTTAATGAAGAATCTAAAAAACTTTTATCAAAGCTTGTAGTAAATATTTCACTTCCAGCATATATGCTGCAAAACATAGTAACAAATTTCACGAGAGAAAAGCTTTTTGAAATGTCAGGTGGGTTATTAATACCATTTGTATCAATAGGAATTTGTTATATAGTTGCAGTGGTTATAGCTAAGGCAATAAAGGTACCCAAAAAAAGATTTGGGACTTTTGTAACTTTATTCTTTGTATCAAACACGATTTTTATTGGACTACCTGTAAATTTAGCTTTATTTGGAGAGCAGAGTATACCATATGTATTCTTGTACTATATTGCAAATACTACGTTCTTTTGGACATTAGGAGTTTATTCAATAAGTAAAGATGGTGATGCTGAAGATACGAAATTATTTAGTATAGCATCATTAAAAAAATGCTTTTCTCCGCCAATGCTAGGATTTATTATAGGAATCATATTTGTTATTATAAATCTTAAAATTCCATTTTTTATTCTGGATACATGTAAGTATTTGGGAAATTTAACAACGCCTTTGTCGATGCTTTTTATAGGAGCAACTATGGCTGCTGTTGATTTAAAAACAATTAGGATAGATAAGGAAATGATATTCTTAAATATCGGTAGGAGTGTTATTTCACCACTTATAGTAATAATATTAGGATTATTTATAAAAGGACCTATGCTTATGAAAGAAGTTTTTATCATACAAGCAGCTATGCCAGGAATGATAAATATATCAATTATTTCTAAGGCATATAATGCAGATTATGAATATGCTGCAGTTATGATAACAGTAACAACTATTGTTTCTATGATCTCCATACCTATATTTATGGCTATAATGGACAAATTGCCCGTGGTAATATAAATAAGTTCAAGAATGTTAAAAGCAGCTAAAGTTAAGAAACTTTAGCTGCTTAAATTTTATGTTATGAGGAGTTAATCACGTAGTATATTTAAATCTTCTCCGTTTAGAACTTTTTTCATTGTCCTCATAGAACACATTTTACCGCACATTGTACAGCTATCACTATGTTCAGGTGTTGATGCTTCTCTGTATTTTCTTGGTTTAACAGGGTCTAGGGCAAGATTGAACATAGTTTCCCAATCAAGGTCAGCTCTAGCTTTGCTCATAGCGTTATCCCAATCTCTAGCACCTTTAACTCCTTTTGCAATATCAGCTGCATGAGCCGCAATCTTTGAAGCGATTATTCCTTCTCTCATATCATCAAGATCTGGAAGTTTTAAATGCTCAGCTGGGGTAACATAGCATAGGAAATCTGCTCCATAAGTTGCAGCTATAGCTCCCCCTATCGCTGAAGTGATATGGTCATAGCCGGGAGCTATGTCAGTAACTAAAGGTCCTAATACATAGAAAGGAGCTCCATGGCATAATTTTTTTTCTAAAAGCATATTTGCTTGAATTTCATCAAGAGCCATATGGCCAGGACCTTCAATGATAACTTGTACATTTCTTTCCCAAGCTCGTTTAGTAAGTTCACCAAGAGTAATTAATTCTTTGATTTGGCAAGGATCCGTTGCATCATTTATAGAACCAGGTCTGCAGGCATCTCCCAATGAGATTGTCATATCATATTTTTCACAGATTTCTAATAGCCTGTCAAAATGCTCAAAAAATGGATTCTCTTTATTATTTAACTCCATCCACGCGAATAATAAAGAGCCACCTCTTGAAACGATATGAGTAAGTCTTCTATTACGCTTAAGTAGTTCTACAGCTTCTCTATTTAAGCCTGCATGGATAGTAATAAAGTCTACTCCATCCTCGCCATGTTTTTCTACAACTTTAAAGAATTCATCTACTGTTATATCTTTAAGCTCTTTATCGTAGAAACCCACAGCGTCATAAATTGGAACTGTACCAAGCATTGCAGGACAGATATCAAGAATTTTTTTTCTCATGCCTTCCGTTTTTCCGTAGTTAGAAAGGTCCATAATTGCTTCAGCTTTCATGTCTATTGCAACTCTAACCTTTTCAAGTTCTTTTTCCATATCGCAACAGTCTTTAGAAATTCCTAAATTAACATTGATTTTGGTTCTTAATCCTTGTCCTACTCCTTCGGCATCTAGATTTTTATGATTTTTATTAGCAGGAATAGCAATTTTACCTTCAGCAACTAAAGAACGTAATAATTCTACGTCTATATTTTCTTTCTTTGCAACTGCCTCCATTTCTTTGGTAATAATATTACGTTTCGCAGCATCCATTTGAGTTGTATAATTCATAACCTCAAATTCTCCCTTCCTATATCCTAATAAAAATTATATTTTGCACTAAAAAAGGCTTAACGTAGAGTTAAGCCTTATAATGGATTATTAATATACAAAAAATAGTCCTAAAACATGCTTCCCTACGGTGGTATTGGCCACATCAGGTTCACAGGGTTAGAGTAAAACTCTTCTCAGCCCAAAGGCACCCCTAGCACAAAATATGTAATTTTATAAATAAAGTATACACTAATATAAATATAAATACAAATGATTTATAAGATAAAAAGAAGAGAATGAATTATAAAGGTAAATGAAATTTATTTAAAACAATTTACAAATTATGGTAAAAAGGATATTATTAATATATGCTTTTCTGGAGGAAGGGTGAAATATGATTAAACTATTGAAGTTAGAATTGAAAAAAATAAACTTCTATCATGTGATATTTGAAACATTTTTAATAAATATTATGTTGTTAATTTTATTTTTCATTTTTCAATATATATCAAGTAAGAATTATATTGTTTTTATGAAGAATTCAGTAGTAGATGTTCTTATTTCATTCCCATTCTTAATGTATACAGCAGTGTTGATTTCAAGAATAATTATTGAAGAATACAAAAATAGAACAATATATTTAATATTCATGTATCCAGTGAATAAGACAAAGGTTATGTTAGTAAAGTTACTGCTAATAATTATAATATCAGTTTTATCAATTGTAGTAGCTAAGTTTTCTCTTTATTGGAGTTTTAGATTTTTAGAATTGAAATGTTCTAATTTTTGTAAAATACCTTCTAAGATATTTGAATATAAAAATAATTGGAAAGTAAATGTATATATAATAAGTTCTTGTATTACAGCTTTAACTCCTAGTTATTTTGCAGTAAAAAGAAAAGAAGTTAACCAAATAGTATTAAGAGAATTTATTTTAGTGGCAATTTTATGTATTGTATATTTTAAATTAGGATTTAATATGTTGTTATTACTATTAGTATTCTTAGGTATTGTTGCAGTAGTTGCTATAATTATGACTTTGAAAGAAATACATAATCAAAATTTTGAAGCTGATGTTTATTACATAAATACGAGTATGGATATAGGGAGCGACGATATATAGAATAAAAAAACATATTAACTTGGAGGTGATAATTTGGAATATGCAATAATGACTAATAACTTATGTAAGAATATTAACGGAAAATCAATAATTAGTAATATAAATCTTCGAGTTAAAAAAGGAGAAATATATGGTTTTTTAGGTCCTCAAAATGCTGGTAAAACTACAATTTCAAATTTACTTAGCAATTTAATAAAGCCAAGTATGGGGGAAGTATACATTTTAGGAGAAAATATTTTCAACTTGCAGTATCGCAAATTGAAAAAAGTAGGTATAATGATAGATAAATCAATATTTTATAATAATTTAACTGTAATGGAAAATTTACAAATACATTGTGAATATATTGGTGACAAGAACATAAAAATTATAAATAACATTTTAGAGGCTGTAAATCTAATTGATATCTCTAAAACGATTGTAAAGAACTTAGAGGTGAAAGAAAAGAGACGTTTAGCAATAGCGAGATCTTTAGTGTCTATGCCAGAGTTAGTAATTTTAGATGAACCGCTTAAAGGATTTAGTATTATAGAAATCGATAATATACTAGAACTTTTTAAGTGGATAAATTATGAATATGGAACGACGATTTTTATTACAGCTGAAACTTTAACTTCATTGCATTGTTTGGCTGATACTATTGGAGTTATTATAAGTGGTACTATTGTTGAAGAAGTTTCAATGGCAAATATAAAAAATACAAATAGAATAAGCATATAAATTGTTTAGTAAAGTTTATTACTGCAATCTGTTTATTGGAGTTTTATAAAAATCATTAATCTCATGTGAGTTTAGAAAAAATAAGTTTAATCAAAGGTATGTATATTTTTATTATGTAATAACTATAATAAAATTGATATAAAAACAATTTATTTAGGAGGTAAGGAAATGAATGTAGAATACATATCACCATTTTTAGCTGCTTGTGCAGAAATTTTCAAGCAAGTTCTTAACCGAGAATTTACAAAGAAACAACCCTTTGTTAAGCAAGGATTAATACCGCTACATGATGTATCAATCTGTATTGGGATAAATGGAGATGCTAAGGGAAACTTTTATTTAAACATGTCTAGGGATACGGCTATGAGTATAGCCTCAACAATGATGGGGGGGTTCGAGGTAAATGACTTAGATGAAATAAGTACAAGCGCTATTTCCGAGTTGTGTAACATGATTGGTGGTCATACTGGAATGCAGTTTGCTGCCAAAAGCTTAACTATTGATATTACACCTCCAGATATAATTGTCACCTTGCCACATGCAGCATCTCAAAGAAATTATAAGAACCAAACCATATGTGTACCATTGATGATAGAAGATACTGGAATAGTGGAAATAGATATATCAGTTGAATAATTGTTAAGAGCCATATAAATGTAGAATTGTTATCGCATTTATATGGCTTTTTTATAAAGATTATAGATAATAAATATGTTAGAATTAGCTTATATATTTAGGTGGCTTTGGAGGATGGGATGACAAAAAGAATAATAATGCATGTAGATATGGATGCTTTTTTTGCATCTGTTGAAGTTCTTGATGACAAATCACTTAAAGGAAAGCCTATAATAGTTGGAGGAATAAGTGATAGAGGGGTTGTATCTACTTGTTCATATGAGGCAAGAAAGTATGGTGTAAAAAGCGCAATGCCAGTATATATTGCAAAGAAAAAATGTCCACATGGGATTTTTCTACCAGTTAGGTACTGGAGATATAAAGAAATCTCGAAAGAGATATTTAAGATATTTTGCAGCTTAACACCTTATGTAGAACCTTTAAGTATAGATGAAGCATATTTAGATTTAAGTTATATTAATGAAGATCCTATAGAATGTGCTAAGTACATAAAGCAGAAGGTGCAAAAGGAAATTGGATTAAATCTTTCCATAGGTATTTCATATAATAAGTTTTTAGCAAAGTTAGCTTCAGATTGGAATAAACCTAATGGGTTAAAAGTTATTACGGAGGAGATGATCCCTGAACTTTTATTTCCTCTTGAAATTAGTAGAGTATATGGTATAGGGAATAAGTCTGTAAAAAGACTTAATGATATAGGCGTTTTTAATATAGAACAGCTTTATAATTTACCAAAGGAACTTTTAAGAGAACTTATGGGGAAGATGGGAATTGAAGTTTATGAAAGGATTAGAGGATATGATAATAGAGAAGTTGTGGTAGAAAGGGAAAGAAAGTCTATAGGAAGAGAAACTACATTGGCTAAGGATGTAGAACAAATAGAGGAATTAAAAGAACTGATATATGAGTTTGCAAAGTCAATTTCAAAAACATTAAAGGCTAAGAATATTAGTGCAAAAAATGTTACAATAAAGATCAAGACGGCTGATTTTAAAAGCCATACAAAAAGCAAAACCTTAAATCATTATATAGTTGGGGAAGAGGATATTTTTAAAGAGGCTTATAATATTTTAGAGAATCTTGATATAAAAGATAAGATACGTTTGGTAGGTGTATCAATGTCTAGTTTCAAAGAAGATAAGTTAGAACAAATATCAATATTCAATAGCTTAAGTTTATAGAACTACAAATTATATTTAGGAATGCGGAATGTTAAAGTGACAACAAAATAATTAATGAAGATTAAAAGTATCACTGAAAAGTATAAAAATATAAAAAATTAATAAAAAATATATACATCACCTATTGATTTATTAATAGAATGGTGATATATTTTTTCTATAATAAGATTTCAAAACAATAGCACCATCAAAATGCTACTTGAATAAGTTCTTATTATAAAACCTAGGTCTTCTATGCTTTTAAGGGAAGATGCCCCTTTCTCTTAAAGCAAAAGGAATTTAAGGCAAATATTTGTTTAGAGCAGTGGATAGGAACTATGGCAGTAGGTTTCTGTCCGCTGCTCTATTTCTATGATACGACACAGTAACCACAAGTTTTACAAGAGAATATACTATTATTGAAACCCTGCATAGGAGGAGTACAAGTGCAAGTAGTATCTTCTCTTCTATTAGCTATATCTGCTAGCCTAGATTGTTTTGCAGTAGGTGTGGCTTATGGAATAAAAAAGATTAGAATTGGCTTGTTGAGTAACGTTATCATAGCTTTGATTTCTGCCATGGGTACTTTTTTATCCATGAGTGTTGGAATAGCATTAAGTAACTTTATGTCAATTAATATATCCAAGACTATTGGAGCGCTGATTTTAATAGGTATCGGTATATGGTTTATAGGTGAGTTTTATTTTAAAGACAAAGGTAATGAAGTAAAAAAGAAACATGACAATAAAGGAAATACAAATTACAAGGAACTGTTAGATGATCCCTATATAGCTGATAAGGATAAATCAGGATATATAGATGTGAAGGAAGCTATGACACTAGCTATAGCATTAGCAATAAATAATATTGGATTAGGGCTTGGAGCTAGTATAACGGGATTAAATATTATTTTAACGACTATTATAACTTTTTTCTTAAGTATAATAACTCTGATAATAGGATATTATTTTGGTGAGGGATATTTATCAAAGGTTTTTGGTAAGTATGCCGCTCTTATATCTTCAGTAATTATCCTTTGCTTGGGGATATATCAACTGTTTTTTTAAAAATATAAACTAAAAAATGTATAACTAAAAGCTATTTCAAAAGTCAATTTGAGATAGCTTTTTCAAATATATAAGCTCTGATTAAAAAGTTATATTTATTTTATAAATGATATATGTATTAAATCTAGAAAAATCACTGATGAATATATATTGAAATTGAGAAATTAAGCAGCATGACTTAAGGATTAATATAGAAGATATAATGTATATTAGCGATAATATGAAGAAAAAATAGTTATAATATAATTAAAAGGAGCGTTTTACATGGAATATAAGAATACATATAAAAAATGGGTGACAAATACTTTTTTTGATGAGGAAATTAGAAACGAGTTACTTTCTATTGAAAATGATGAGAAAGAAATAGAGGATAGATTTTATAGAGATTTAGAATTTGGCACAGCAGGGCTTAGGGGAAAACTAGGGGCTGGTACTAATAGAATGAATTTGTACATAGTTTCAAGGGCAACTCAAGGTCTTGCAGACTATATATGTGAATATGGATCGGAGTATATGAAAAGAGGAGTTGCTATTGCATATGATTGTAGGTATTTTTCAAAGGAATTTGCAAAAAAAGCTGCTTTAGTTTTGGCTGGTAATGGTATTAAGGTTTTTCTATTTGAAAGTTTAAGACCTACTCCAGTTTTATCTTTTACTGTTAGGCATTTAAAAACTATTTCTGGAATTGTAGTTACAGCAAGTCATAATCCAAAAGAATATAATGGATATAAGGTTTATTGGGAAGATGCAGCTCAAATTGGTCAAGAGTGTGCAGATTCCATAACAGAAAAAATCCTTAAAATAGAAAATTTTGAGGAGATAAAAATGATGGCGGAGGACGATGCTATAAAAGCAGGTCTTTTAACTACCATTGGAAAAGAGATAGATGATTTATATATTGAAAAAGTAAAAGGTCTTGCTTTAAGAGAGGATATAGATAAGAAGATAAATGTTGTGTATACCCCTCTAAATGGTACTGGAAATATATTGGTTAGGAGAGTTTTAAAAGAGAGAGGCTTTAACAACATATCAGTAGTTAAAGAACAAGAATTGCCAGATCCTAATTTTACTACGGCGCCATTTCCGAACCCAGAGGATCCTAGAGCTTTTGAATATGCGGAAAAACTAGGAGAAAAATTAGGAGCTGAGCTTTTAATAGCCACAGATCCTGATTGTGATAGACTTGCAATAATGGTAAGAAATCAAGAAGGACGGTATATAGCCTTCAATGGAAACCAAACAGGAGCTATATTAGTAAATTATATATTAGAAGCGAGACAAGAGTTAGGTATGCTTCCAACAGATAGTTTCATAGTTAAGTCAATTGTAACCGGAAATTTAGGGGTTGTAATAGCAGAAAAATATTCTGTAAAGAGCTATGAATCTTTAACTGGCTTCAAGAATATTTGTGGAAAAGCTAATGAACTTGAGAAAGATAAAAAACATAAATTTATTTTTGGTTATGAAGAAAGTATAGGTTATGTTACCGGTGACTTTGTTAAGGATAAGGATGGTGTTATATCATCTATGATGCTTTGCGAAGCTGCAGCATATTATAAAAAACAAGGGAAATCTTTGATAGATGTACTAGAGGGATTATATAAAGAATTTGGCTATTATAGGGAAAAGCAAATTTCTCTTGTTCTTGAAGGAATAGAGGGAAGTAAAAGAATAAATAGGATGATGGAAGTATATAGGGTAGAATATCCAAAAGAAATTAATGGAATAAAGGTTAAGCAATTTGTTGATCATAAATTTGATACTATATTTGATCTTACGACTGGAGAGAAAAACAAAACAGGAATTCCAACATCGAATGTTCTTAAGTTTATTTTAGAAGATGGTTCATGGTATGCAGTAAGACCTTCAGGAACAGAACCTAAGATTAAGTTATATATATATTCAAAAGCTGTTACTGCTAATGAATCAGAAGAAAAAATTAAGATAATCGAAAAAGTTATTTTAGACAAACTTCAATCTGTAGAGTAAATATCATTTTTAAATTTGAGTTGCTACTATATTATTTATAGTAGCAACTATCTATTAGGGCTTACACTACCACTACAAAATTTATTTAAGATTAAAATTACATAAAGAATTTATAGACATATTGAAAAATCAATATACATTATGGTGAGTTCTGTTGAGACATATATATTTATATAAAAATAAATTCTTAGTGGGGAATTTAATGAATAAAATTAGTTATATATAGGGATTATATAAATGTTATTTAGTTTCAATATTGAGTAAAAATTTTGCTAGGCGCAATAAACTGTATCTAGTGTGTCAATAATGAAAAAACGTAGAAAATTAGAGGAAAACATAGAATTCGACATATAAATTTAATTAATGATAATATATGGATGTGATTGTTATACAAAATGTGATAAAATAGTTTTTGTCCTTCAGAGATAGGAAAAACAAGTCAACTAATAACAGTTATTAATATAAATTGTTTAAAAAATATCAAAAAAGTTGTTGACAAGTAATTCTGAAGTTGATATACTGAATAAGCTGTCGGATGACAGTAAGTAAGTTGAAAAAATGATTGATCTTTGAAAATTGAACAGAAGAACAAGACCAGACAAATTCTGAGGTTTTAAAATAAAAACCAAAGTCAAGATTAGAACTCAAACAATTTAAATTGAGAGTTTGATCCTGGCTCAGGACGAACGCTGGCGGCGTGCTTAACACATGCAAGTCGAGCGATGAAGCCCTTCGGGGTGGATTAGCGGCGGACGGGTGAGTAACACGTGGGCAACCTGCCTTATAGAGGGGGATAGCCTTCCGAAAGGAAGATTAATACCGCATAAAATGCAATTCTCGCATGAGAGATGTATCAAAGGAGCAATCCGCTATAAGATGGGCCCGCGGCGCATTAGCTAGTTGGTGAGGTAACGGCTCACCAAGGCGACGATGCGTAGCCGACCTGAGAGGGTGATCGGCCACATTGGAACTGAGACACGGTCCAGACTCCTACGGGAGGCAGCAGTGGGGAATATTGCACAATGGGGGAAACCCTGATGCAGCAACGCCGCGTGAGTGATGAAGGCCTTCGGGTTGTAAAGCTCTTTGATTAGGGACGATAATGACGGTACCTAAAGAACAAGCCACGGCTAACTACGTGCCAGCAGCCGCGGTAATACGTAGGTGGCAAGCGTTGTCCGGATTTACTGGGCGTAAAGGATGTGTAGGCGGATTTTTAAGTGAGATGTGAAATACCCGAGCTCAACTTGGGTGCTGCATTTCAAACTGGAAGTCTAGAGTGCAGGAGAGGAAAGTGGAATTCCTAGTGTAGCGGTGAAATGCGTAGAGATTAGGAAGAACATCAGTGGCGAAGGCGACTTTCTGGACTGTAACTGACGCTGAGGCATGAAAGCGTGGGGAGCAAACAGGATTAGATACCCTGGTAGTCCACGCCGTAAACGATGAATACTAGGTGTAGGGGTTGTCATGACCTCTGTGCCGCCGCTAACGCATTAAGTATTCCGCCTGGGGAGTACGGTCGCAAGATTAAAACTCAAAGGAATTGACGGGGGCCCGCACAAGCAGCGGAGCATGTGGTTTAATTCGAAGCAACGCGAAGAACCTTACCTAGACTTGACATCTCCTGAATTACCCGTAACTGGGGAAGTTACCTCTTTGAGGTGACAGGAAGACAGGTGGTGCATGGTTGTCGTCAGCTCGTGTCGTGAGATGTTGGGTTAAGTCCCGCAACGAGCGCAACCCTTATTGTTAGTTGCTACCATTTAGTTGAGCACTCTAGCAAGACTGCCTGGGTTAACCAGGAGGAAGGTGGGGATGACGTCAAATCATCATGCCCCTTATGTCTAGGGCTACACACGTGCTACAATGGCGAGTACAACGAGACGCAAGACCGTGAGGTGGAGCAAATCTATAAAACTCGTCCCAGTTCGGATTGTAGGCTGAAGCTCGCCTACATGAAGTTGGAGTTGCTAGTAATCGCGAATCAGCATGTCGCGGTGAATACGTTCCCGGGCCTTGTACACACCGCCCGTCACACCATGAGAGTCGGCAACACCCGAAGTCCGTGAGGTAACCGTAAGGAGCCAGCGGCCGAAGGTGGGGTCGATGATTGGGGTGAAGTCGTAACAAGGTAGCCGTAGGAGAACCTGCGGCTGGATCACCTCCTTTCTAAGGAAAATGACACAGTAGTTTTACTTGTAAGACACTGTGTCCACTGGGTCTTTCTTCTGTTCAATTTCCAGAGATTAATCTTAATAGATTTAATCTTTTGGTCCCGGGGGATTAGCTCAGTTGGGAGAGCACCTGCCTTGCACGCAGGGGGTCAAGGGTTCGAATCCCTTATTCTCCACCATATTGAGGGCTTATAGCTCAGCTGGTTAGAGCGCACGCCTGATAAGCGTGAGGTCGATGGTTCGAGTCCATTTAAGCCCACCATTTGTTCTTTGAAAATTGCATAAGATATTAAAAACCAAGTAAAGTTATTTATATAAACTTTGTATAATTAAGACTAATTTAATTTGATAAGATTAACCGATAATGTGTTAATTAGACCAAATTAAAAAATTGATAGAACCAAGCAGTGCAAGGAACTGAAGACTCGAGGAAGCGGAGTTTACTTATGTAAATGAGCACCGCAGAGGCGAAAGTGACGAAGCAATGCGCAGGTTATAGCAATTTTTAGGTTAAGCTACAAAGGGCGTATGGTGAATGCCTTGGCACTAGGAGGCGAAGAAGGACGCGATAAGCTGCGATAAGCTTCGGGTAGGCGCAAATAGCCAGTGATCCGGAGATTTCCGAATGGGGAAACCTATGCATCAAACGATGTATATCCTGTAGTGAATACATAGCTACATGAAGCCACACCTGGGGAACTGAAACATCTAAGTACCCAGAGGAAGAGAAAGAAATTCGATTTCCTAAGTAGCGGCGAGCGAAAGGGAAAGAGCCCAAACCAGAGATTTATCTCTGGGGTTGCGGAATACTCATAAAAGCTAGAGTTTGTTATTCGAAGATAGCTGGAAAGCTAAGCCATAGAGGGTAATAGCCCCGTAGGAAAAAGCGAATGATAGCGAGAGTATATCCAGAGTACCACGAGACACGTGAAACCTTGTGGGAAGCAGGGAGGACCACCTCCCAAGGCTAAATACTACCTAGTGACCGATAGTGAAGAAGTACCGTGAGGGAAAGGTGAAAAGAACCCCGGAAGGGGAGTGAAATAGAACCTGAAACCGTATGCCTACAACCGGTCGAAGCACCATATGAGTGTGACGACGTGCTTTTTGTAGAACGAGCCAACGAGTTACGGTATGCAGCAAGGTTAAGTACTTAAGGTACGTAGCCGAAGGGAAACCAAGTGTGAACAGCGCGACTAGTTGCATGCCGTAGACCCGAAACCGGGTGACCTATCCATGGCCAGGTTGAAGCGAGGGTAAAACCTCGTGGAGGACCGAACCACATTGGTGTTGAAAAACCATGGGATGAGCTGTGGATAGCGGAGAAATTCCAATCGAACTCGGAGATAGCTGGTTCTCCTCGAAATAGCTTTAGGGCTAGCGTCGGGTAAAATGAGTAATGGAGGTAGAGCACTGAATGAGCTAGGGGCTGACAACAGTTACCGAACTCTATCAAACTCCGAATGCCATATACTTTTACCCCGGCAGTCAGACTGCGAATGATAAGGTCCGTAGTCAAAAGGGAAAAAGCCCAGACCATCAGCTAAGGTCCCCAAGTGTAAGTTAAGTGGAAAAGGATGTGGGATTTCTAAGACAACTAGGATGTTGGCTTAGAAGCAGCCACTCATTTAAAGAGTGCGTAATAGCTCACTAGTCAAGAGATCCTGCGCCGAAGATGTCCGGGGCTCAAACTTACCACCGAAGCTATGGACTCCGTAAGGAGTGGTAGAGGAGCTTTCTGTATGGGCAGAAGCAGTACCGGAAGGAGTTGTGGACTGTACAGAAGTGAGAATGTTGGCATAAGTAGCGAGAATTAAGTGAGAATCTTAATGGTCGAAAACCTAAGGTTTCCTGGGGAAGGCTCGTCCGCCCAGGGTTAGTCGGGACCTAAGCTGAGGCCGAAAGGCGTAGGTGATGGACAATCGGTTGATATTCCGATACTACTATTAGCGTTATTATCGATGGGATGACGCAGGAGGATAGGGTGTGCCAACTATTGGATGTTGGTCTAAGCATTTAGGGGTGTACGTAGGCAAATCCGCGTGCTAATACTCTGAGGTGTGATGGGGAGCGAAATTTAGTAGCGAAGTACCTGATTCCACGCTGCCAAGAAAAGTCTCTAGAGAGCAAAATAGTACCCGTACCGCAAACCGACACAGGTAGGTGAGGAGAGAATCCTAAGACCAGCGGAAGAATTACAGTTAAGGAACTCGGCAAATTGACCCCGTAACTTCGGGAGAAGGGGTGCCTAGCGCAAGCTAGGCCGCAGAGAATAGGCCCAAGCAACTGTTTAGCAAAAACACAGGTCTCTGCTAAAGCGAAAGCTGATGTATAGGGGCTGACGCCTGCCCGGTGCTGGAAGGTTAAGGGGATTGCTTAGCGCAAGCGAAGGCATGAACTTAAGCCCCAGTAAACGGCGGCCGTAACTATAACGGTCCTAAGGTAGCGAAATTCCTTGTCGGGTAAGTTCCGACCCGCACGAATGGCGTAATGATTTGGGCACTGTCTCAACTGTAAATCCGGCGAAATTGTAGTGCAAGTGAAGATGCTTGCTACCCGCGATTGGACGGAAAGACCCCGTAGAGCTTTACTGTAGTTTAGCATTGAGTTTCGATATTGTCTGTACAGGATAGGTGGGAGACTGGGAAATAGGGCCGTCAGGTTCTATGGAGTCAACCTTGGGATACCACCCTGACAGTATTGGGATTCTAACGGAAACCCATGAATCTGGGTGCCGGACATTGTTAGATGGGCAGTTTGACTGGGGCGGTCGCCTCCAAAAAAGTAACGGAGGCGCCCAAAGGTTCCCTCAGAACGGTCGGAAATCGTTCGAAGAGTGCAAAGGCAGAAGGGAGCCTGACTGCGACACCTACAAGTGGAGCAGGGACGAAAGTCGGGCTTAGTGATCCGGTGGTTCCTCGTGGGAGGGCCATCGCTCAACGGATAAAAGCTACCTCGGGGATAACAGGCTGATCTCCCCCAAGAGTCCACATCGACGGGGAGGTTTGGCACCTCGATGTCGGCTCGTCGCATCCTGGGGCTGGAGAAGGTCCCAAGGGTTGGGCTGTTCGCCCATTAAAGCGGCACGCGAGCTGGGTTCAGAACGTCGTGAGACAGTTCGGTCCCTATCCGTCGCGGGCGTAGGAAATTTGAGAGGAGCTGTCCTTAGTACGAGAGGACCGGGATGGACTGACCTCTGGTGTACCAGTTGTTCCGCCAGGAGCATGGCTGGGTAGCTATGTCGGGAAGGGATAAACGCTGAAAGCATCTAAGCGTGAAGCCCACCTCAAGATTAGATTTCCCATAGCGTAAGCTAGTAAGATCCCTTGAAGAACACAAGGTTGATAGGTGAGGGGTGTAAGCATGGTAACATGTTCAGCTGACTCATACTAATAGATCGAGGGCTTAACCTAAACAAAGTTTTTAATATCTATGCAATTTTCAGAGAACACTCTGAACTTTAAAAGAAATTTTAAAGTGTATCCAGTGATTATGCCTGGTAGGTAACACCCGTTCCCATTCCGAACACGACGGTTAAGCTACTAAGGGCCGATGATACTGCAGGAGAGGTCTTGTGGGAAAGTAGGTTGTCGCTGGGTTTAATGTTCCGCGATAGCTCAATGGCAGAGCATTCGGCTGTTAACCGAAGGGTTGGAGGTTCGAGCCCTCTTCGCGGAGCCATTTTTATTTTTTCAGAAGTATTAGATGTAGAGAGTTAATTTAAGGTGATTTTTATAATCATTTTAAATTAACTCTTTTCTCATTATTCATTTTCTTATGTAAGTATAGGATTAAGCAGAATCTACTGTAAGTTCTTAAGTAGTGTGTTTTTAAGTTTTTCTATATATTGTATTTCCATTACTTATTAGAATTATATTCCCCTCTTTTGAAGTAGAGAGATACGGGATTTTAAATTTACCTAATCTATTTATTGTTGAAACACTAGGATGACCGTAGGAATTTCTTTTACCAACACTTATAATTGCCAGAGAAGGAGACACTTTAGATAAGAATTCTTCAGAAGTTGAAGTTGAACTCCCATGGTGACCTACTTTTAAAACGTCAGAATTAATATTAAAACCTTTAGCTAAAATTTCTTCCTCACTTGTTTTCGTTGCATCACCAGTTAATAAAAAAGATGTATCTTTGTATACAACTTTTATAACTAAAGAATAATTATTGCCATCATCATAACAAGTTCTATTAGGAGAAACAATAAAAAACTTTAAATCAGGATTGATTACAAAAGTATCTCCAGCCTTAAGAAATTTTAAGGAACTGTGATCTTTTTTTAGTTGATATAAAATATCACTAAATCCTTCTGTATTTGAAGCCATTCTGGGACAATAAAAATTTTTAGCTTTAAAATTCATCAGTATTGGAACCATGCCACCATAATGATCTTCATGAGGGTGAGTTAGGATAAGGTTATCAATGGACTTTATTTTTTCTTTTTTTAGATAGTTTATTACATTAGAGGAATACTCCTCAGAGCCTGAATCAATAAGTGTTGATGTGCCATTATAGTTAATTAATATACTATCTCCTTGATCAACATCAATAAAAGAAAATATTACGATATTTTTATCAGGGTTTGCTTTTATGCAACCTGTTAAAAATATAAAGAGAAGAATAGAAGAAATGAATAATATTAAAAACTTATAATATACTTTCCTAAAAATGATTGTATTCTCCTTTCAAGTATATAAACGCTACCTAATATTATTGAACATAAGTTTAGAAAATATACATAACATTTTCTAAACTTGCTTTTTATAGAGGCTATTAGTATAATTGAACCTGAAGATATTTCCGAAGGAAGGATAGGTATTATTTATGAATTATTTAAGAGTCATTTCATTTTTCATTTTTTCATATTTGCTTAGGATAAAGTTAGAATTTTTAAAGAAGACCGCATCTAAAGATACTATAGAAGCCTTTATAAACAAGTGGGTAAAAAAATGGACATATATAATGAATAGTAGCTTTAAGGTTTCAACTGATATAGAAGGGATAGAAAACTTGCCAGAGGGAAATTGTTTGTTCATAGCAAATCATCAAGGTATATATGATATTATCGAAATGATAGCTGTGATGCCTAAAACGATGGGGTTTATTGCTAAAAAAGAAATGCTAGGTAAACCGATTTTTCCTTATTGGATGGAACAAATAAAGTGCGTTTTTTTAGATAGAGAGAATCCACGAGAGGCGATTAAGACTTTAAATAAAGCTAGCGAATATTTAAAAGAAGGTTATTCAATGACTTTATTTCCAGAGGGAACAAGGAGTAAGGATGGACAAATAGGAGAATTTAAAAAAGGAAGTCTTAAGATTGCAACCAAAACTCCACACATACCAATTGTACCTGTAGCAATTGAAGGAACCTATAAGGCTTTTGAAGAAAATAAGCGTTTCAGAAGTACAAAGGTAAAAATGAAGGTTGGTAAGCCTATATACATAGAAGAACTCTCACAGGAGGATAAGAAGGATCTAGCACAATACTGTGAGATAGTTGTTAAGAATCTTTATAAAGACATGATGGGTGAAAATTAATTATATTCAAAGCTCTAGATATAAGAAATTATCATAAAATCTAACTTTAAAATGTATTAAACCAATGTTATTAAAAACAATATATTAACCTAGAAAGTAATAACTTTATTTATCTAAGTAAATTGTGTTGATTTAACAAGTTAATAGATTATAAAAACACTTAATATCTTTAAAGGTATTAAGTATTTTTTGTTTTAAATTATGTACCATTTATATAACTATATCAAAATATTAGTTTTTTAAAATTTTTATATTTATTCGTTATAAATTACAATATGTATTTTTATATAAAATAGAAATTTCTTATATTGCAGTAATTTAGATTGTTATTACCGGTAAATGAAATATAGTAAATGATTTAATGTAACCCCTTGTATGTAAAAATTAACTTTTTATTATATTTATTTACATAAAGCTATATTAAATGTTATATTATATCATGAATTATTAAAAAAATTGTAAAGAACAATTATTTCTAGAAAGATGCAGGTACATAAATGAAAAGAACAAAAAAGATGGTGAAAGCTATATTGACTTGCGCTATGGTAGTAACAATGGTTTTCCCAAATGTACAAAAGGTTTTTGCTGAAAATTCTGCTTTTATTCTTAATGAAGGTGAAGTTTTACCAAGAAGTGTAGATAATTCTGAATTACCATTTTTCCCTGTTATTAGTGATCAGGGGGCATTAGGATCTTGTTCTACATTTTCTCAAACTTATTACCAAGCTACCTATATGAATGGCATGGCAAAAGGATTAGATGTAAAAAATAGTACTGATGGATCCAATATTCTTTCCACAAAATGGACATATAATTTTGCAAATGGTGGACAAAATAGAGGCGCTTATGGAATGGATTGCTTTATGGAGCAAGGAGTACCAACTAACAAGGAATTTCCATACGATGGAAGTGGAGCGGAGCAGAGTTATAGGGAGTGGTCAGTAAATGAAAATACTTGGAAAAATGCTTTTTCAAATAAGGTTGATAAGTTTGGAATTCTTTCTATAAATGATGGAACAGATACACCAGTAAAAAGTGTAAATGATAGTACATTAACAAAAGTAAAAGAAGCCTTAAGTAAGGGATATGTTTTAACTACTGATATTGATATATTTGATTTAAAATATTTGCCAGTAAAAGATAACAATACTACAACTAATGATGATAAATATATTGGACAAGCAGCTGTAGGTATAAGTGAGGATACCGCAGACAAACCTAGACATGCCATTACAGTTGTTGGCTATAATGATGATATTTGGGTTGATATAAACGGGGATAATGTAAGAGATGTACAAGAAATGGGAGCTTTCAAGATAGCTAATTCATGGGGAAAAGCTTGGGGAACTGATTTTGATCCATTAGATGGTGAAAGCACCAAGAGTGGTTTCGTATGGGTGTCTTATGATGCAATAAATACAGTTTCATTACTTCCAAATGTACCTACGTCAGAATATAAAAGAAAAAGTGTTTTTGGAAGCTTTACTTGGATGACAATGAAATCGACAAATACACCATATCTAATTGCGGCTATTGATATTATGCATCAAGAAAGAAATCAATTACAGTATGAGATTGGTTATTCTGATATAAATGAAACAGAACCAACAGTAACATACAAACCTAAAACAGTAAATGCTGATAATGGATCATGTACATTTAATGGATTAAGTGGAACAGAAGTAGCTGGTAAGATATTAATAGATTATTCAAATCTTATTAGATTATCGAATTTTACAAATGGGGAAAAGAAATGGTATGTGAAGATAACAGACACAAAAGTTGATGGATTGAGTGGTAAAAATATATCTTTTAAATTGATAGATCCAGTAACGAAATCTGAAACTTTTGCGGTTCAAGGAGCTACAGTAGATGGCAATTCAATAACATTAAGTATGAACTATCAATTAAGCCCAATTAATAATCCAGCAACTAAGTGGGCTTATAAAAAAGGTATTAATAACGAGGATTATAATTTTTCAAGCAATACTGTAAGCTATGGAAATAAAATATATACATATGACATGGTAAATCATGACTTAGTTCAGTATGATACTGATACAAGTTCATGGAGTGTATATGATCAAACTTGGCCAGAACTTTCTAGTATTTCCAAAATGGTTTGCATTAATGGAAAAATATACGTTTTTAAAACTAATTCAATTTATACAGTGGATACTATAAATTCTCTTGATGTTTATGATATACAAAGCAAGACTTGGGAAACAAAACAGGCCATGCCTCAATATAGACTTGGAGCAGCAGTTTCAGCGTGTAACGGAAAGATATACGTAACTGGTGGAAAAGTGTGCACTTTTATAGAGAATACTTCTAGAAGAAGAGTTTCACTCACAAATGAGATTTTAGAATATGATCCAATATCAAATACTTGGATAACCAAAACAAGTAACCTCATGTATAGACAAAATGCGTCAACTGCAGTTGGGGATGGAAAAATATATCATATAACGGGAAATAATGGATCTGGTGATATATATACTGTTGAAGAATATGATCCAATGAATAACACAACTACTATAGTAAAGGATATACCGAAAGAAGTTCCAATCGGAATGACTACTAAAATGGCTGCAAACAATGAAAAAATTTGCTTAATGTATAGTAATTTTACAATATATAATTCTACTTTTAATCCAGTAATTTATGAGTATAATATGAAAGATAATTCTTGGACAAAACAATATGAAGAACAAACAATTGAAACAATAAAAGATATAAAAGAATGTAATGGAAAAATATATGCATTCGCTGAGAAGTCTAATAATATATTACAGTATGATCCTGCAGTTCAAGTAACATCAAACAATGTAGAAAAAGTTGGTTTACCTTATTTTAGTCTGTTAAGTGGTAAATATGATACTGAACAAACTATAAAGATTAAATGTTCTACAAGTGGTGCTACAATCAGATATACAACTGACGGCTCTACACCAACTATTAATTCAAACGAGTACAAAGAACCTATAACTATATCAGCTGATACAAAAATTAGAACTATTGCGGTAAAACCTGGCATGGAGAATTCATATGTTAATTTTGTAGATTATAAGATAGGGGAAATATTACAAGCACCAGTATTTACACTTAGTGATGGTAGCTATAGAGAAGGTAAAAAACTTACTATGACTTCTTTAGAACCTTATACAAGTATAAAATATACAACTTACGGTTCAATCCCTACGGTAACTTCTGATGATTATAAAGGACCAATATATATAATTGGAAATGTTATTGTAAAGGCCATTGCAATAAGAAATGATGGAGAGGTATCTTCTGTTGCTAGTAACTTTTATAAAGTTAAATCAGTAATTGGTGATTTAAATGCAGATGGTAAAGTTACTGCTATGGACTTACTTGCAATAAGCACGTATATTAATGATCCAAGCTATAACTTCCTTATTGAAGATTATCTTTGGGGTGGAGATGTAAATGGAGATGGATTAATAAATACTGAAGATAAGACATTAGTATTGAATTACATCAAGGGGATAATAACTTCTTTCCCTAAGGAACAACAACTTGGTTTAGTTTAAAGAAGTATAAGAAAATGATTGTAGTATTATAGAAATCCAAATTTAAAAAATGGAGTCTCGTGATTTATAAATACCAACGGGGCTCTATTTTTTATTTTCTAATTGTAGTTGTGAAAAACAAATAATGAAATTAACTTCTGATAAAGATATATTTTAGATTATTTATATTATAAAGAATTCTTTATAATATTTTATTTCTAGATTATAATAGTATGAGGTATAAACTTAAAAAACTAACGATATTATCATAAGGTATAAGTAATGTATATGAAGCTTAATGTTAATTGATGAAAGATACAAATATAGCTATTTAATCAGTAATAAAAACAAGATATATTTAGTAATAATTTTTTATGGGATAGCTCCAGTTATGTTTCAATGAAAAGGAGGAGGATAAAAATGAAAAGATTTGTAACAAGTAAGCCAGTAAAGTTGACTATTATAAAAGGACCATCTGGAACAGGAAAAACTACATTAGCAATATTGAGATTATCCTACCTTCTTAACAACTATTGTCAAGAAGATAAAGATAGTGCAATTTTAATAACTAGAAACAGATTGTTGAGAGGATATGCGAGATATATATATGAAGGTATTTCTGGCAATGGACAGTTGACACTTTTCTCTCTTTTAAATATAGAGAAGGAAATACTAACGCTAGAAGGGTTAAAAAATCTGATTATTAAAAAGGTATTTTCCTCAGGATATAAGGTTATTAAAACCAAGGAAGAAGAAATAGGATTTTTGAAAAAAGCAATAGATGAAATAAAACTTAAGTTCAAGAAATCTAAACTTTTAAAAGACTATCAATATATAGATTTTATTTTAGAAGAAATTAATTTTATAAATTCAGAAGGAATATCTTCCTTAGAAGTTTATCAGAATGTAAAAAGATATCGTAACATTCCATATCCAGAGAATATTAAAAAATTTGTTCTTAGGAAGAATTCGCTAGGTAGAGAGGTTATATATAGAATTAACGAAGCGTTTAATGAGATTACTAAAAGCCAAGGCTATATTAAGAAAGAAGCTAAAACAAATTTAGCTATTAGTCTTGCTATAGAAAATAATATTAAATTTACTCATATAATAATAGATGATATAGATAAGTTTACTAGATCAGAACTAGAATTGATAAAGGTTTTAGCTAGTGAAAAGCAACATTCAACAGTAACGCTTACATCACGAAATCGAAAAGCAGTACTACCATACTCTTATTTGGGAAAAGGTAGAACTCTTAAGGCTATTGATTTGCAAGGGAAAACCATTCTGTTAAAAGATAGTTATAGAACTAATAAAAGTATATGCGATTTTGCAGAAAGCTTAATGGAAAAGGGGAAAAGTAGAAATACTTTACTTAAGTCATCCTTAGTAAGTGGTATAGGAGAATATCCGATTCATAGGAATTTTAGTTTGGAAAAGGAAGAATATCTATATATAGCTAGATTAATAAAAGAAGAATTAACAAGAAAAAATAAGTATAAGGACATAACTATATTAATTAAAGAACACCATTATTTGGAAAGGTTAAAAATGTTCTTTTATAGTAATCAGATACCATATGTTTTTTTAGATGGTAAAGAATTTGAATCAAACAAAGAAGCTGTAAGAATATCTACTTATGATATTTATAGTGGACTAGAAAATAGAATTACTATTATTTGTGGAGTAAATGAAAGTAGCTACAATAGAGAAGAACATAGAAGATTTCTATATGATCAAATACTTTCAACTAAAGAGAAACTATATATCACTAGTTCAGGAAAGCCTTCTATATTTTTAGATGAGGTAAGCCCTAAGTTATTTAAAATTGATGATAGACAATATAGTGATAAAGGACTTGAACATTATACTTTCTTAGATTTTACAAGAGATAAAAGAATAGAACTTATAAAGGATATTACTTTATCTAAGAATTTATCAATAAAATCTGAAGATTCATATGTTGATGTAGAAGAGTCAGAGCTTAAAAGGATACCAGTGTTTAATAATATAGCAGCAGGTAGTCCAATATTAATAAATGAAGAGGAAAGTGATGGATTTTTCTTACCTAAGGCTTTTCTAAAGAATAATAAAGAATTTTTTATGTTAAAAGTTAGCGGTGATAGTATGATAAATGCAAATCTTAATAATGAAGATTATGTAATTATCGAAAGAAGTGCCCAGGTAGATAATATGCAGATAGCTGCTGTTGCTATAGGGGAAGAAGCTACTCTTAAAAGGATTAAAATAAAAGGTAATAGTGTAACTTTAATATCTGAAAACCAAAATTATCCACCAATGATGGTTCATAGTAAGGATGTAAGGATTTTAGGTAATGCTGTAGGAGTAATAAAAAAAAGATAGAAATATATTGGATTAGACTTAGAATTACTAGAGTTTTCTAAGTCTTTTCTTTTTTATGTAATTTTATTTATATACAAGAATTTATATTAGATGTTAAAAATCATTATCCTACATAAAAAAAGTAAATTATGCTATAATATAAATATTGATATATAGTCGCTGGGGGAATGGCAATGGAACTTATAAATGACAATTATAAGCTTGAAGAAAAGCTTTATGAGAATACTGATATTGAAGTGTTCCGAATAATGGATAATAATCTTTGCAAAAAACAAGCCTATCTTCACATATTAAAGGAGAACAAAAGTTATAAAAATGATATTGAGCATTTAAATCATGTAGGACAATATATTTTTGAACTAAATATTGATGGGACTATAGAATTTGAAAATACTGTAGTAATATATAATATTGATGGTAAACGATTAAGCAATAAAATGTTTGGATACATAACAGCTGTTTACGATCTTGATATGGATTTTGAAAAAGAAATTCAACAATTAAAAACTGCTGAGAAATGTGAAATGTTTTTAAAAATTTGTTCCGTAATCAATACATTGCATTTAAAAGGTTTTATTTATGGAAGCATTCACCCTAGAAATATCGTTAAGGATGATAATAACGAATTTAAATTAAAGGATTTAGCTACCATAGAGCTTGAAAAGAATAATTTCTGGGAAAGAAGCGTTAAGGACGACATATATAACGCTCCAGAACTTTTTAGAACTAAGGAATATACAGCAAGTACTGATATCTTTTCTCTTGGTATGCTATTTTTTACTATGTTCAAAAAAGAGATTAACGAAAAATCTTTTGAGAACTATAAGGATATCTCATTAATTATTACTAAAATGATACAAGATAATCCGAAGAAAAGATATAAGCATGTGACTCAGATAATAAAGGATTTCAATAAAGCTTTAAATACTAAAGTACAGGCATTTAATATAGAAGATTTAGAAAAACTTACTTATAATTCAGAATTTATCGGAAGAGATTATGAATTAAAACAGATTTTCTCCCACTTCGAGGAAATGAAAAAAAAGCAAAGTAAGTTCAATGTTTTCACAATAACAGGACAAGTTGGTATAGGTAAAACTAAAATGTGTCAAGAACTTTATAATAAATTTCTTCTAGAGGATGCAGAAACCTATTTTGTTCAGTTATCAAATAAAAGTGATTATGATAAAGCGCTTCCTAGAATAATGGAGGATATGATTAGTGTAGCACCGAAGAATTTGGTATATAAGTATTATGATGACATCAGAAATCTTCTTAGTGAAGAATATTTTGAATTACTTAAATTGCCAAGCAAGCATGAAGAATATAAATTGATAAGTAGAATAGCAAACTTTATATGTGAGTTTGCAAAAACTAAACCTATGGTAGTAATTATTGACAATATACAGTACCTAAGCAGATTCATACTAAAAGTAATTGAATTTTTAAGTGTTGTAAATTCAAATACTGAAAATATCTTGTGTATTTTTTCTTATGGTGAACTCCAAGATAATGAGTGTGAAAATCTAAGATTCCTTGTTGATAGGATGAAAAAAACTCCAGAGTATCATGAAATAAAATTAACTCCTTTGAATGAGATGGAAACTATTAATTTAGTTAGGAAACTGTTGTATTTACCGGAGAATACAATAAAATTTCCTCAAAAGATGTACAAGGAAACATTAGGAAATCCTTTATTTATTAAGGAAGCAATACGAAATTTAGTTTTAAACAAAACTATATATATAAATGAGGCTACAGGACAGTGGTATAACAAGTATAGTGACGTAAATGAAATTCCGATACCACCTAATGTTAAACAAGCTATAGAAGTTCAAATACAATCACTAAATTTGGAGGAAGAAGGACTTCTAGAGAACTTATGTATATTTGATAGTGCTGTTGATATTAATACATTATCAAAGGTTGAGAATGCTACTAAGATGCACATATACAAGCATATAGAGAACTTGATTGCAAGAGGAATTCTGGTTGAAAAAATAGGTGATCTTGGTTATTTGTTTGATTTTTCTAATAAGATGTTTAAGAAGATAATATATTATCGCATGGAATTGGGGATTAGAGAGAGAAAGCATAAGCTTGCAGCAACTATTATCGAAGAAAAAGTATTCAACGGGGAAAATAATTGTCTTGAGGAATTGATATATCATCTAGAAATGGCAAATGAGAAGGAAAAGGCAATAGAGTATTGTATAAAAACCGCAAATAAGTTCCAAGAAATATATCTTTATGACTCAGCTATAGATTTTATGAATAAGGCTATAAAGCTTGAGAAAAAGACCACTAGAAAAAAAATGGAGTTATATTCTCAAATTGCTTATTTATATAATTTAAAAGGAGAGATACAAACATCTTTAAGTAATTATGAGAAAGCTAGGAAAATTGCACGGACTCTTAAGGACAAAATAAGAGAAGTTGATATGATTTTATTTATTGGTGACTTATATAACGCTAATGTTGATATTGAGAAGCTAGAAGAGCATGTTGATATGGCTAAATCGATATTAAAAGGAATAAGTTATCAAGAAGGAAATATAAAAACTCTTCTTTTAGAAGCTTATATTGCAATTATTAAAGAGGAATATCAACTTTCTTTAGAACTATCTATAAAGGGGTTAAATCTTTGCCAAGAGAAAAATATTGCATTAAAGGCTAGGTTCTATTTAAATATAGGTAGTTATCATTATCTTACTGGTGATGGACAAAAAGCTATTGAATGTTATAAGATAAGCTATGATTATGCCAAAGTTGATGATAATCCAAAGGGACAAATATTTGCTCTAAATAATATTGCTGTTGTTCACCAAGATATTTTCCAAGATAATATAATAGCACTAGACAATTTAATGGAGATAAAAAAACTCAGCGAAAAATATAATCTTCAAGATATAGAGATTCTAAGCTACTTAAACATTGGAATTACTTATTATAATGAGTATCTATATAAAGAAGCAGAATATTATTTAAAAATGGCAATAGAAAAGGCGGAATTTTGTAATTATACTACTTACATTTATAGTGGATACCTATCATTAACTGAATTATACACATCTACTGGAGATGTTGAAAATGCATACTATTACTATCAACTAATAAAACAATTTTTGACTAAGTACCCATACCAGGGAAATAGTACCCTTGATTATTATTGGGCTATTGCCTACAATAGTTTTTTCACTGGTAATATCCAAAGGGCTAAAAAGTATTTTAATTTAAATTACAAAAGCTTTTTCGATAAGAAAAATTTAAGAGGTATAAATTGTAGGCTTTATTTAAGTAGGATTGAAATACATGAAGACCATACAGAACAAAACATTGAGAAGTACATAGAAGAATTAAGAGATATGTTGAGTGAGGTAATTAGTGATGAGTTTAAGCTTGTAAAATGTTATGAAGCTAGAACTTTTCTGGATATTTATGGAAAGGGGCAATTGATAGATGATTTTTCTTCGGAAATTAATCTTGACTCATTGCTTAATAGTGAAAAAATAAATATACGAATTGTTAGCAACTATTTCAAAAGTTTATTAGTTTCTGATAATAAAGAAAAAATAAAATATCTAAATAATTGTGTTAATTTGAGGTTTAATGGAAATGCAAAGAACATTGAATGGAAAGTATACAATGATATAGGAAATTGCCTTAAAAATGATAATGATTATATAAATGCTATAAATTATTATTTAGAAGCTTGTGATAAGATTAAAGATATGATTTTGGCTTTACCAGTTTCATATAGAAGCGACTTCATAAACTTTAATAAATTAATGAAACCCTTTAATAATTTAATTGCTATATTATTAGAAATAGAAGCTAATATCGAACCGTTATCGGATATTAAAGAGATTAAAAGTGAAGAAGATATTGAAAAACTAATAAAAATTACTAATTTTAGAGAAATAGTTAACAATGAAAAGTTCTTCACCTTAGTTCAAAAAAACTTTGATCAGGAAAACCATAATACTATTGTTGATATTGAAGCAATTATAAAAAATCTTAATAGTGATCCTTTAGTAAGTTTAGATATTATTATCAAGTATCTTGTTAGGACGACATTATCTTCTGAAGGTTATATTTTAAGCGAGCAACTCGAGGGAAATAATAAGGTCATGGCTTCTTTCAACGGGTCAATATCTTATAGTTTTCATAATTATATTTTAGAAAAGGTAAGAGCAGAAGAAAAGCCTATATTAGTTACGGTTAATGATGTAGAAAATCTAAAAATCAGAGAAGGGCTTCTTCCTAATAGTGCGAAGGCAGTAATGTGCATTCCTATATATAGTGATAAAAAAGCTAATAAAACCGAGAGTGACATAGAGAGACGAAATAAACAAAATGAGCCTTTGATAATCGGATATATACTATTAGTTTCTAATAAGCTTATAAATAAGTTTGATAGTGAATCTCTAGAACGTGCTTTAGATATTATACCTTTAGTTACATTTATTATTGAAAAACATCAATTAGCTATGATTGCATCTATAGATAAACTTACAAAGGCATACACTAGAAAAGCACTAGAAAGTTATATGATTCAACAACTTGAACATTCTAAAAATAATGATGAAGAATTCTCACTTATTATTTTTGATGTTGATAAATTTAAAGATATTAATGATACCTTTGGACATCAAACAGGTGATTTAGTGCTTTCTAGTATCTGTAAGGTGATTCTTAGTAGTATAAGAAAACATGATATTTGTGGTAGGTATGGAGGAGAAGAGTTTATAGTGCTCTTGCCAAATACTTCGACAAATGAAGCTTTAGAAATTGCTGAAAGACTTAGGATTAAGGTTGAAGAAGCAAAAATACTTGGGGATAGAAGGGATGTAACTATAAGCTTAGGTATTTCATCTTATCCAATACATGGAAGTGATATATCTAAGTTAGTAAAGCGTGCAGATCAAGCTCTTTACATGGCAAAGGAGACTGGAAGGAATAAGAGCTTTTTATGGGAAGCAGCTTTATCAAAACATGCTAATGTAACTAATAAACTTACAGGAATAATTACTTCCGATGCACAAGCTAACTTTAAAAGAGTATCTACTATGATAGAAATTTCTGAGTTAATAAAGGATGACAAGCTTCTTAGAGATAAAATATATGATATTCTTGGCAAGATTATAGGGATGACTAATAGTGAAGAAGGTACATTGATAGTTAAGAAGGACTTAAACAGCAATGAAATATATAGTAGAAAGAGATTAGAAAGTGGATTTATAACTACAAGAAATTTTAATTACTCAGTTATAAATAGCGTAATTGATAATGGCAAAGCTTTGACAATGGTGGATTGGGAAAACTATACCGAACTTAACGCCTCATCAGATATTCCAAATTGGAACTCAATAGCTGTATGTCCGTTGATTAGGCAAGCTCAAGTTATAGGTGTTTTATACCTAACAGTACCGATGAAAGAAAAAGAATTTGGATTTGAAGAACTAAACTATCTATCTACTCTAGCCCAAATTGTAGCTGGAATCATATAAATTTTCTTTATATTTGTAAGGTTATAAGTTTGTTTTGGTAAATGCCTTACAGATGAGAATAATTGATGTGTATATGCTATATAGAGTAAATTATTAGATATAAAGTTGAGAAAACGAGTACAATTAAAAAAGTTTATAAAAATTCGATAAAAGTATTGAATTAATTGTTCGAAATTTGTTATAATGATACTTGCATACGTAAGGATATAATATATTGATTAAGACCAATAAGATAAGTTTTACAGAACAGATCTTATTGGTCTTATTATATTATTAAGTAAAAAAAATTTATGTTTAGTAAAATTATTGACACAATTCTGTAATAATTATATCATTATATTGGTGCAAATGTTTGAAAAAATAATGAAAATGTGATAATTATTAAGGAGAAAGTTATGGGTATTATATTTCAAGAAAAGGGCAACATATTTAAATTAGATGCTAAAGATACTAGCTATATCATTCAGATAACAGAAAAGGGTTATTTGCAACATGTTTATTGGGGCAAAAAGGTTAGAAGTTTAAATTTAAAATACATATCAAGATTTTATGGAGAGCAGAATAGTAAAGCTCTTGAAGAAGGTGTAATAAATAATTTTTCATTAGACTATATGCCAGCAGAGTATCCTGCTTATGGTAATCAAGATTTTCGTTCACCTGCATATCAAGTTCAGCTAGAAAATGGTTCAACTATTTCAGATTTAAGATATGAGAGTCATAATATATTTTCTGGTAAGAAAAAGCTTCAAGGACTACCAGCAGTTTACGTAGAAAAAGATGAGGAAGCAGATTCCCTTGAAGTTGTACTAAGGGATAGTGTTAGTGGGCTTAAAGTTGTGTTAACATATACTGCATTTAAGGATTATGATGTTATAACAAGGTCAGCTCAGCTTATTAATGAAGGGAAAGAAGAATTAAAAATATTAAGAGCATTAAGTGCTAATGTAGATTTAGGATGCAAGGACTTTCAAATGCTTCAGTTGTCAGGATCTTGGAGTAGAGAACGACATGTTGTTAAAAGACCTGTGGTAATGGGAATTCAATCTATAGAAAGTAGAAGAGGTGTAAGTAGCCATCAACAGAATCCGTTTATTGCTCTTATGAAAGGTGATGCTGATGAAGATCATGGTGATGTTTATGGATTTAATTTAGTATATAGTGGAAACTTTTTAGCAAATGTTGAGTTAGAACAATTTGATTTAACAAGAGTTCAAATTGGCATAAATCCATTTGATTTTACTTGGCTTCTTAAGGAAGGGGAAAGTTTCCAAGCTCCAGAAGCAGTACTTGTTTACTCAGATGAAGGCTTAGGAAAGATGTCTAGAACTTTTCATAAGTTATATAGAAATAGAATGTGTAGAGGAGTTCATAGAGATAAAGAAAGACCAGTTCTTATTAATAATTGGGAAGGGACTTACTTTAATTTTAATGAAGAAATAATTAAGAAAATCGCTACAGAAGCTAAGGAACTTGGTGTTGAACTTTTTGTATTAGATGATGGATGGTTTGGAAAAAGAAATGACGATACTACTTCACTTGGTGATTGGTTTGTTGATAAAAATAAATTACCTAATGGACTTGATAATTTAGCAAAGTATATCAATGAACAAGGAATAAAATTCGGGCTATGGTTTGAACCTGAGATGGTTTCTCCAGATAGTGATTTATATAGAAAGCATCCAGATTGGTGCATACATGTTGAAAATAGAGAGAAAACTTTAGCTAGAACACAGTTAGTTTTAGACTTATCAAGAAAAGACGTATGTGATGCTATAGTTAAAATGGTATCAGATATTTTAGATTCAGTTCCTATTTCCTATGTTAAGTGGGATAATAACAGATATATGACTGAAGTAGGGTCAGCGACATTGCCAGCTGAAAGACAAAGAGAAACAGCTCATAGATATATGTTAGGGTTTTATAGTGTATTAGAAGCTATAACAACTAGGTTTCCAGAAATACTTTTCGAAAGTTGTGCAAGTGGTGGTGGAAGATTTGATCCGGCAATGCTTTACTATATGCCTCAGACTTGGGCTAGTGACGACACTGATGCAGTTGAAAGATTAAAGATTCAATATGGAACAAGTATAGTATATCCAAGTATTACTATGGGAGCTCATGTGTCAGCAGTACCAAATCATCAGGTGAATAGAATAACTCCATTAGAAACAAGAGGGAATGTTGCAATGAGTGGCACCTTTGGGTATGAGTTGGATGTTACAAAGATGTCAGATGAAGAAAAAGAAACTGTGAGACAACAAATAATAACATATAAGGAAATACGAACTCTAGTGCAGTTTGGAGATTTTTATAGATTACTTAGCCCATTCGAAGGAAATGAAACTGCATGGATGTTTGTAGCAGAAGATAAGAGTGATGTTGCTGCAAGTTTCTTTAAGGTTCTTTCTTCAAGTCATAAGAAACTTAGTGTGCTAAAACTTAAAGGATTAGATCCAAATAAAGATTACTTATTAATTGGAACTGATGAAGTTTATGGTGGAGATGAATTAATGAATACTGGACTTGTTATTCCAGAGTTAAAAGGTGACTTCCAAAGCTATATGTGGAGATTGAAAGAAATAAAATAATGAAACTAAAAGGGACTGCTTTAAATGTAGTCCCTTTTATACTAACTTTATTTTTTTAGTGTAATTTACTAACTAAGAAGTAATCTTTTTAGAGTTGCCAAATCTAAAGCATTGAATTTGCCATCTTTGTTCATATCATATAGAGTCAAATCTGCTTCATTGGTACCATTTAATATGAGTTTTTTCATAAATGCCAAATCTAAAGCGGTGATTTTTCCATCTTTGTTCACATCACCTAATTTATATGTAGTTTCTACTGGAATAGTTGCTGGAAAGCGAGAAGTATCTTTTTTTATCTGGCTCCATACATAACGCAACATCCATGAATCCCATTCAGTTATTGTCATCGAATCACCAGCCCACATAATTGTGTTAGTAGGGAAACCACCAGGTGGACGATCGGCATCTTCATAGAAATCAGTTATTGAAAAAGCATGTCCTATTTCGTGTTCAATAATATGAGCTTCATTTGAAGCTAAGCTACTTAGTATATATTCATCAGAGACGCGTTGTCCCCAATCTCCACCAGCACCGCCACGTAAATTACTAGTTCCCCATAAATACATATCAAAACGTTTGTCTAAGCCACCAGGATAAGAATAATTTGAATCTTGAAAATGGTCAAACCTAGAAATAGAACTAGGTGCTATTGGTAATTTTGTGGGAATGCTTGAATCTGTAGTACTTAAATCATCAGTTATATAACTGGTGTAGACGATTTCATCAGACTGTTTATTAAGTATTAGTGACGGATCAGCACATGCCCACCCAACGATTTTAACGGTAATATCACCATATGGCCAACCATCATAACCTTTAAGAGATTTTGTCCAATTATTTATTTGTCGACTAATCATTGTAGCCATATCTTTACGCTGCTGAAGAGTAACACTCTTATTTGATTGCCAACGTACAATATAATTTAGTGTTCCTTTTCCTGCATAAATCTGATCAAAAATTAAGTTTTTACGTTTTGTCGAGCCTTCCTTTAGGATTCTGTTATTCCAAACCCATTCAATAGATGATTTCAAGTTGGAAGGCATGTCATTTAAGGTTAATTGATTAGTAGTTGTAGTAGCATTTTGCTGAGATGTATTTGAAGTTACTTCAGCTTTTGTAATCACAGTACTACTAAATAAGCTTGCAAAGACCATAGTTGATGTAATAAGGCATTTTACTTTGTGCTTTTTCATTTTTTCCTTCTCCTTAATTTAATATAAATCATATATGTAGCAGAAGGGCTACAGAATATGTCAAATTAAGTATAACAAAATATAGAATTGCCTACAATATTTTGTTAAAAATGAAGAAATCCCATATCGGTTTTAGAAATTTTTATCCTAAAACTGATATGGGAAATTATTATCTCATATTAAGTTTTTCTTTTCTATTTTTTATATGGGTTTCTAAGTTTTCTCTATCCTCTGGATTCATAGTATCAAAGTTATTGTTAAGATATCCTTCACTAAACTTCAAGTTTTCGCGGATATTACTCATCTCATCTATAGATTCACCAGTACCATAGACAATTTTATTCTTAATAGCTCTTATATCATCTTCTCTTTTTTTCTGAATTTCCTTTGTATGAGCCATTTCTTCAGGAGCAATTATATCACTATAGTTTTCTAGGTGACGAGCAGTTCTTGTATGCTTTTCAACAATATTAATAACTTCATCAATTCTACCTTCTTGTTTCATTGTGTCATCATGTATTTTCATTTTTTCACCTCCAGAAATTCTTTATATATATTTTGTCCGTGATATCGCTATTAATGTTATTAATGTTATGGAAGATAAGTGAGTTTTTTTGAGAAACGTGATAAAATAATAATAATCAACTTAAATAAGGACGTGAATAAATGATCGATATACAAAACACTAGAGGAAATTACGGAAAGAAAATAGATAAAGTTGGAATAAATAATTTAATTCATCCAATAAGGATTCAAGGAAAGAATAATGAAATCCAAAACACTGTTGGAAACTTCTCTCTTAGTGTATCTCTTGCCCAAGAACTAAGAGGAGTTAATATGAGCAGACTTCCTATTGTTCTTACGGAATTATATGAAGAAAACTTTGTCTTCAAAAATTATAGAGAAGATTTACTATATTTTTTAAATGAGATAAAGAATAAAGTTGAAGGTGAAGATAGTTATATTTCTGTATGCTTTGATTATTTTCTCTATAAAAAAGCACCTGTATCAGGATTTAGCGGATTAATGAATTATAAGTGCAATTTTGAAGGTGAATTAAAGGAAGATAAATATTCTTACTTTTTAACAGTTGAGGTTCCTATAACTACATTATGCCCTTGTTCTAAAGCAATAAGCATTAGTTCAGCGCATAATCAAAGAGGATATGTAACTGTTAGAGCAGAGTTATCAGAAAATATTGAAATAGAGGAATTTATAAATATAATTGAGCAAGCTGGAAGCTGTGATTTATATCCTATTTTGAAGAGAGAAGATGAAAAATATGTCACAGAAAAATCTTATGATAATCCAAGGTTTGTTGAAGATATAGTTAGGATTGTTGCTGATGGTCTTTGTGAAGTAGATAATGTTGTGAGCTTTAATGTTAAGAGTGTACATGAAGAATCAATACATGCACACAATGCTTTTGCAGAAATAAGCTATAAATAAGAAAGTGAAAGGCTGGTAATACATGCGTATTGCCGGCTTTTTGGGGAATTTTAATTTGTAAATTATTACTGATTTGTAATATAAGTTATTTAATAAAAGAAAAATAGTAGACAAAAAAATTCAATTATTAGCGAGAAATAGTATTAAAATGGTGGGCAAATTTTCCATAAGGAGATGATTATGAGGCAAAAATCTGATAAAAAGCTACAATATGCATTGAAATAAAAGAAAATAGAAGTTATGGCTAAATATATGAAGAAAATAGAGAATAAACTGCAAAAACCACGAAATAATACATAATATAATAGAATATGATATCTTTACATTTACATAGATAGGTTGTATAATATACTTCGTGGTCAAAAGCATGTGCCATTAGCTCAGTTGGAAGAGCATCTGACTCTTAATCAGAGGGCCCAGGGTTCGAGCCCCTGATGGCGCACCAGATCACAGTTTATTGAGACTTATAAAAAGTCTCAATAAACTTGAAATCTATGATATATTTTTTAAGCAAATTATGTGCCATTAGCTCAGTTGGAAGAGCATCTGACTCTTAATCAGAGGGCCCAGGGTTCGAGCCCCTGATGGCGCACCAGATTGCATATTTATTGAGACTTATAAAAAGTCTCAATAAATTGAAACCTATAATATATATTTTTAAGCAAATTATGTGCCATTAGCTCAGTTGGAAGAGCATCTGACTCTTAATCAGAGGGCCCAGGGTTCGAGCCCCTGATGGCGCACCAAGACCAAATCGTATAGATTTGGTCTTTTACTTTTTTGATATTTTAATTTAGCAATGGCTATATAAAATCTTTAAAAACTACTAAGGATTTTCTTAAATAAATATTTGAACCTTTAAAAGTTTAATTATAAAAAGTAGTATTGTACTCTCTTAGAAAAGATATTAATCACCGAAATGTATTCTTTAATTAATATAATGATAAGTATTTATAATCACAAAAACAAAGTATAAATTCTCCCTAAATAAAATATATATAGCTAGAAATCAATCAATATGTGTTAAAAATAATTAATTTTATTTTTAGTAGTAATTGCGTTGAAATGGTAGGAAATATATGGTAATATAATTTTACAATATATGTTAATTAGGGAGGATTGTATGAGTGAGAAGGAAATAGTAGCTGTAATATTAGCTGGCGGGAAGGGCTCGCGATTAGAAGCCTTAACAAAAAAACAGGCAAAGCCTGCAGTGCACTTTGGAGGTAAATATAGAATAATTGATTTCCCTTTAAGCAACTGTGCAAATTCACAAATTAACACTGTGGCTGTGTTAACTCAATATGAATCAATTACTTTAAATAGATACATTGGAATAGGGAGTAATTGGGGATTCAATAACAGTAAGTCTGGAATGACAGTATTGCCACCAAGGGAAACAGAAGAAGGCAGAAATTGGTATCGAGGAACAGCTGATGCAATCTATCAAAACAGGGATTTTATTGATGAAAGTGATCCAGAATATTTACTGGTATTGTCTGGTGATCATATTTACAAGATGAATTATTCAAAGGTATTAGAATATCATAAGCAAAAAAATGCAGATGCGACTATAACAGTTATAGAAGTACCTATAGAAGAAGCTTCTAGGTTCGGAATCATGAATGCCGATGAGTTTGGAAATATTATAGATTTTGAGGAGAAACCTAAAGAACCGAAAAGCAATCTTGCTTCTATGGGGATATATATTTTTAACTGGAAAGTTTTAAAGAAAGCCTTAGAAGAAGATATTTTAGATGTGACTTCTACTAGGGATTTTGGAAAGGATATAATTCCTAAGTTATTAAGAGAAGAAAAGAAACTAGTTGCATATAACTTCAAAGGATATTGGAAGGATGTAGGCACTATACAAAGCTTATGGGAAGCAAATATGGACTTATTAGATGAGGAGTGTCCATTAGATCTTTATGAAAGAAACTGGCGTATATATTCAGATAATATTGAGAGAGAACCTCATTATATAGGAGATGAAGCAGTTATTATTAATTCAATGGTTACTCAAGGTTGCCGAATATATGGTACTGTTGATAATTCAGTAATATTTCCAGGTGTAAAGATTGCTAAAGGTGCGTACGTTAAAGATTCGGTGTTAATGCCTAATGTAGTAGTTAAAGAAGGGGCTTATGTTAATAAAGTTATAGTTGATAGTGATTATATTATAGATGAATATAGAATTGTAAATAGGTACGGGGACGAAGTAGAACTTTTATCTTTAAATTCAAGTTATGTTGAAGTGAATTCTAAAAACGATTACATTTGCCCTAAGGAGATTGCAGTGGAGGAAGAAATATATGAATAATACTATGGGAATAATCAATTTGTATGAAGAAGAAGAAGGAATGAAGGCACTTATAAGCAATAGAACTCTTGGAGCTGTGCCTTATGGTGGAAGATACAGATTAATAGATTTTCAACTATCAAACATGGTTAATAGCGGGATTGTAAATGTTGGGGTCTTTGCGAGCAACAATACACCTTCATTGATGAATCATTTAGGAATTGGTGAACCATGGGGATTAAATAGAAAGAAAGATGGTCTTTTTGTATTTTATCCAAGTCATAATCAAGGAAATATCATTCACAATGAACAAATGGAGAGTTTTAGAAAAAATTTGCAGTACTTAGAATATAGTACTCAAAAATATGTTATTATTACGTCAAGTCATATGGTATATTCTTTTGACTTCCAAAGTTTTGTGGATAAACATATTAAAGAAGGTAATGATGTAACTATTTTATACAAATCTATTACTAATGGAAGAGAAGAATTTTTAAATTGCGAAATCTTAGATTTAGATGGCGATGGAAATTTACTTGGAATGAAAAAGAATGTTGGTGGAGACAATAATGTAAATATATCTCTTGATGCCTATGTAATGGAAAGGGAATTCTTCATTGATTTAATTAAAAACTCTAGAGATATGGGTGTACTATATTCTTTGAATAATATAATTTCTGTACTTAATGAAACATATAAAATTAAAGGCTTCTGCTATGATGGATATGTACAATGCGTAAACTCAGTGTCAGCATATTTTAAAGGGAACTTGGAACTTTTAGAAGATAAGGTAGCGTCAGAGTTGTTTAAAAGAGAACTGCCTATACATACTAGAACAGCAGATAATCCACCTACAAGATATGGAAGAGAAGCAAGAGTAAAGAATTCTTATATATCTAATGGAGCTATCATTGAAGGAATCGTAGAAAATAGTATAGTATTTAGAGGGGTTAAGGTTGATAAGGGTGCAGTGGTAAAAGATTCAATTTTAATGACTAAAAGTCATATAGGAGAAGGTGTAAGAATTCAGTGTGCGATAGCTGATAAGTACTGTGATATTACAAAAACAAAGGATATTGAGGGTGCTAAAAATAATCCTATAATAATAGAAAAGAACACTTGCATATAGTTTTTGTGAGTTAGTTATGTTTTAATGGGATCACTAATGGTATGTAGTGAGTATGAATATGATTAATTTTTTTAAAATGTTAAAAACTGATATCAGAATGTAAATTTCTGAGTCAGTTTTTTTGTTTCAAAGGCAAAGCATTGAAGGGTATATAAGTTTCATAATTAGGTATTTGATAAGAGTAAGCTTTTAGGCTATTATATAGGTAAGTACTGAGGTAAAAGCGAAAAAATAGCAGGTGATAAGATGAAAAAAACTATAACAATGTTGATGATAATAATGTCAATTGTCGGATTTGCAGAAGTAATACTTTTAGGTTATAAAGATATTCATACTGTTTTCAGAGTAATTTGTATTTCTGTGGTTATCACTCTTGAATTGCTAAGTGGTGTACTAAAATTCAAGGATGTGGCTATCAATTGTCTTCAACTTTTGTTTATTTTAGCATTTATGTATTTTGGACTTCAAGGAGTGGAATTTTTACTTCCTATAGTGATGTACAAGATAACTAATCATAGGATAAAAATAGCGTCTGCTAGTTTGCTTTCAATAACAATATTTATGAGTTTAGCTGGAGAAAATTTTTTTTATATGGCTGTTTACATAGTAATTGTTAATCTTTATTTATATGAAGTAAAAAAACAATATGAAGAAAATATAGAAGTTAGTGCTCAAAGTAGGGGGCAAAGATATGAAAATCATCTTATGGAGCAGAAACTTATGAACCTCGAAAGATATATTGAACAAAATAATATTGTAACAACCTTGAAAGAGCGAGATTATATGACTCAAAAACTTCATGATCATCTAGGACATAGAATTACTAGTTCACTGATGCAATTAGAAGTGACTAAAGAAACCTTAGGAAAAAATGATGAGTTAGCAAATAAGTACCTAATCTCTGCTATGGAAAATTTGAGAGTTGGAATGGATGAGACAAGAGGAATTCTTAGAAATATGAAACCACGAGAAAAGGTTATGGGAATTGAATACATAAGAGAACAGTTATTAAAATTCCAATATAGTAGTGGTATAAAAACAACTCTTCATACTGAAGGGGATATTGATAGATTAACATTGAATTTATGGTTTGTAATTCAAGATAATCTAAAAGAGGCGTTAACCAATATAGCTAAATATTCAGGGGCCACAAAAACAGAAGTATCTATTTTTGTATATAATAAAATTGCAAGAATAGAAATTAGAGATGATGGCTACGGATATAAAAAACTAGATAAAGGTTTAGGATTAAGAGGAATAGAGGAGCGGGTAATAAGAGCTGGCGGAAGAATAGCGTTTGAAAATGATAATGGCTTTGTAATTAATATGATTTTTAATATATAGTATGAATACTTAACAAGTATATATATATAAGTTGCAATAATAATTATATAATTAACTAGTGCTCAATAAACTAGATCACTAATTTTTATGTGAAAATTTAATTGCACCTGATTTGGAGGATTACCATGAGTATAAAAATACTGATATGTGATGATGATAGTTTAATTAGAGAAAGTTTAAAAATATTATTGCCTCTTAAGGGGGATATACAGATAATTGGGGAAGCTGCTAATGGAAGGGAATGTATTGAATTTTGCAAACTCAATGAAGTTGATGTAGCTTTAATTGATATTAGAATGCCAGAAGTTAATGGAGTAGAAGCAGTGAAAGAAATTGTTAAAAGTACAAATACTAAATGTTTGATTTTAACAACTTTTGATGAGGAAGATTATATTAATGAAGCTTTATACTATGGTGCAAAAGGATATATACTTAAGAATAATTCACCAGACCAAATAGTAAATTCTATAGTTTCAGTATATAATAATACAATTGTTATGAATGATAATATTTTAGACAAGCTTCATGGCAAGGAAACTAATCCAAAGATAAGTAAATATGATTTTACTGAAAGGGAAAAGGATATAATTATTGCTGTAAGTGAAGGATTAAGTAATAAGGAAATAAGCAAGAAACTTTTTATTTCTGAGGGAACAATAAGAAATTATATTACTGCTATATTAGATAAGACTGCACTTGAACATAGAACAGCAATTGCAGTTAATTATTTAAAAGGTAATTTATGATATGACAAATGTAATGGAGAAAAGGTGAGTTTTCTAACTGTTGGAAATTCATCTTTTTTTATATACTAATACCATAAGGAGTTATAAAGGCTTTGAAAGTATAGAATAGTCTAAAAGATTCAGGAGGGATTAGACATGAAAATGATAGAGATAAAAAAACTTTATAAGGATTATGGAAATCATATAGCTGTTGATAATATAGATTTAAAAGTTCATAAAGGTGAGATTTTTGGACTACTAGGGCCTAATGGTGCTGGTAAAAGTACTACTATAGCTATGATATGTGGCTTGTTAAAAAAAACCTCTGGTGAAATAATATATGAAGAAGAAACGAATAAAATCAAAAAGTGGAAAGAAAATATAGGAATTGTTCCTCAAGATTTTGCAATCTATTGGGATCTTACAGCAGAAGAAAATATTAGCTTCTTTTGTTCTTTATACGGTTTTAAAGGACAAGAACTTAAAGATAGAACTAATAGAACTTTAGAATTTGTTGGGCTTACAGAGGTTAGAAATAAAAAGACTTCAGAGTTTTCTGGTGGGATGAAGAGAAGGCTTAATATTGCATGTGCTATTGCTCATTCACCAAAGCTTATAATTATGGATGAACCAACTGTTGGTATAGACCCTCAATCTAGAAACCATATATTAGATTCAGTAGTAAAGCTTAGGGACGAAGGGGCTACAATAATATATACTTCCCATTATATGCAAGAGGTTGATGATATCTGTGATAGAATTGCTATTATTGATAAAGGTCACATAATTGCAGAAGGAACCAGTGAAGAACTTAAAAGTTTAGTTGGAGATAAAAACACTATAAATATTACTGTAAATAAAAAAATCCAAGGTTTAGAAGACAAACTTATGGAAATTACAGGAGTTGAAAAAGTTTTATTTGTTGATGGTGAATATAAGATATCAACATTAAAGAGTAGCAATTTAATTTCAAGTTTAATATTAGTAATTTCACAAAGTGGTGGAGAAGTTAAAACGATAGCAAGCGAAGAACCTAGTCTTGAGACAGTGTTCTTAGCATTAACAGGTAAGAAACTTAGAGATTAAGGGGGAGCTATATGTTTTTAGCAATGATAAAAAAAGAAATAAAGCAATTATTAAGAACAAGAAAAACCCTTGTGACGATGTTTGTTTTCCCTATAGTTTTGATTACTACCTTAAGTTTAGGGCTAAAAAATATGATGTCATCAGGTGATATATTTGGTTCTGGAGAAAAGTATTCAAAGGTTTATTACACTATAGATGATGAGAAGTACAAAGAAGGGTTTTTTCACTTCAAAGAAGCTATAGAAGGCTCGGTAAACATTAAGTTCGATGAAACTTCCTCCTTAGATGAAGTTAAAGATGAAGTAGATCAATATGATGCTTTAGTTTATATTGATGTAAAATCCGATGGTTTTGATATCTATTCATCAAAAAACGGAGAAAGTATGAAGACTAAAATATTCCGAAGTATTTTTGAATCTTTACTTAATGAATATGCTGTTTATGATACTGTAGGTCAGTATAATCCAAAGGCCTTTGAGAAGTTCGTTGAAAATAAATATGATGAGTATGTAGTTAAAAAAGATGTTGGAGGAGTAAGGGATATCACATCTGCAGAATACTATACTTTTGCAGAATTAGCATTGATAATTCTTTATGTGGCTACTATGATATCAGAATCAGTTTATAAGGAAAAACAACTGACCACTATAAATAGAATTAGATTATCCAAGACTAAAGAAACTGCCCTTGTGGGAGCAAAAGTTTTAGTTGGAATAATAATAGCGATATTGCAGACTGCTTTAGTCTACGTGTACTCTTCCTTCGTTTTAGATGTAAACTGGGGAGAACATACCTTAAAGTTTATAAGTATGTTTTTAGCTTTTGGAATATTTGCATCAGTAATAGGAGCTATTGCAGGAATTTTAGCAAAGAATGATACTACTGCTGCTGGTATATTAAATGCTATTACAATAGTAACTTGTTTTTTAGGTGGTGCATATACTCCAGTTAGTACTCTTGTTGGAATGGCAGGAGTTAACAAGTTAATGTACTTGAGTCCAATATATTGGATAAATACAGCTATTAGCAGTTTATTGTGTGGAATTGAATCAAATGCATATATAATTGCTTTAGCAGTGCCACTAGGATTGTCAACCGTTTGTTTAATAATGTACTTTGGAGTATTAAGAAATAAAGGAGGAATAGTAAATGATTAGAATAATGAAAAATGTGACTAAAATATTATTTCAAAGGAAGAGTTTTTTAATCACTACATTCCTTCTTCCTATTGTGTTAATCTTTGCATTTACTGCTATGAATAACAGTTTTACAACACTTAAAGTTGCTGTTATTAATAATGATAGTGGAGAATTGGGTAAAGCTGTTAAGGATAAGCTATCAAACCTTGATGGAATAACTATCGAAAATACTGAAAGTGAGGATTACATTCAAGATTTAGTATATCACCAGTTTGAAATGGTTGTTACTATAGATGAAGATTTTACTAATGACATTATAAATGGTCAGAAAAGTGAAATAACCTATGAAACAATATCAAATAATGATACAGAATATATTGTAAAAAGCGTTTTAGAGAGTGAGGTTTCGGCTCTTGCTAAGCTTTGTAACAATATTGATGTAAAAGCTGAGGGCATTGATAATGTTATAAAGACCTTTAGGGATTCACAACCTGAGTATCAGATAATAAATAAAAAAGATATAAAACCTAGTATTAATACTTCTTTAGGAATGATATTTTATTTATTGTTCCTTACGGCTGGCGTTAGTTGTGGCTTTATTTTAGAAGACGAAAGGCAAGGGACAAAAGAAAGAACCTTAATGGGAAAAATCAGTGCAAGGCAATATTATGCTGGGCAATGTGCAATATTTTTTCTTTTCACCGCTATTCCTTCTATAGAGTATTATGCTATATGCAAAATATTTGATTATGAATTTGGATTTAATAATACTATACTTCTTCTAGTTCTCGCATTATTAATGTCCTTGTTGGCTGTTGCCTTTAGTGTCATGATGGCATCAATAATAAAAAATAAAGCGGTATTTACTCTTATAAATTCAACCTTTACAGTGCCGATATTTATGCTTAGTGGAGCGTTTTGGCCATATGAAATTATGAGTGAAGAATTACAGAGGATAGCAGATGCATTTCCGCCAAGATGGATATACATGGCTGTAGAAAGACTACAATCAGGTGAAGCTGTTACAGCGATTTTACCAATAGTAGGTGGAATAATTCTATTGTCTATCTTGTTCTTATTGTTAAGCGTATTTTTCACCAAGAACAAGATCGTATTAGTTAAAGAAAATGGTTAATCACATAACTTTATAATTATGAAAAGGCTGAGTCAAAATTTTATAGATATTTTTGACTTAGCCTCTGCTTCTTATTGCGACTATTATTGAGTTTATTACACAGCTGGAGTAAAAACTTCAGCTGAAATTAACAACTGTGTTTATATAAGTTTAGTTCCCTCTGAATCTTGAGAGATCAATCTTTTTTTCATAAGTCCGCCAAGGGCATTTTTAAAATAGTTCTTAGAAACGTGGAATATACTTCTTATATCTTCAGGAGAACTTTTATCGTTATAAACCATAAAGCCATTATGAGTTTTTAAATAGTCCAAAATAATGTCCTCCAGTTCTAGTCTTTGATCCTTAATTGCTTTAGTTCTTGGGGTAACAGAAACTGTTCCATCTTCATATATTCTTTTTACTCTTAACTCAAGTTTTTCTCCAACTTTAAGGAAATTAAAGAATTCATTTTTTAGGATTAAGCCTTTATATTTGTTATCAATTGCAACTAATGCACTACCAACGGAGGTAAAACCATAGACAACACCAGTTACTAGGTCACCTTCTTTATAAAGATTATCGGCTATGTCTATATAATCATTGACATCAGGAGTCGCTGCTATTCTACCAGTTTTATCTACATAAAGATAAAAAAGATAAGAAGAATCCTTATAAATTTTGATTTCTTGTTCTTTCATTGGAACCAATACATCACGTTCAAGGCCAATGTTTACAAAGGCTCCTATTGGTGTTTGGGCAACAACCTTTAAATAAGCAACTTCACCAACTTGAGCAAGTGGAGTTTTTAGAGTTGATATAAATCTATCTTTAGAATCTCTATAGATAAAAACATCGATTTCTTCATCAATTTCTAGGGTTCTACCAAGAGTACCGGATTTAGGGAGAAGTATTTCTATAGAATCACCAATTGGGGTTATGTAGTATCCGAAATCTTTTTCCTTAACGACTTTCGCTTTATTTATTTTACCTAGGTTTAACAAATTATAAACCCTCCTTATTTGAATACTTAAAATTGTAGCTAGAAAATTTTTAAAAACAAAGATATTGTAGCATATAATCATTATATAAACAATTTTTAGCTATAAATGCATTTAGCTAATATATAGGTTTCAACATTAAATCTATATAC